>JBKOZG010000337.1:0-13195 GCA_046725775.1 Actinomycetota bacterium
GCCGCTTAGACCGTTTCCGAGCTGCTCGCGACGCTCGCAGCTGTGAAGCCAGTATGCGGAGCCTGCCGGGTGGGCGACAACCCGGAACATCGTTTTCATGATCTACGCCGAAGTATGCTGCGAGCCGGCCCAGCGGAGGGCCCAGTGGTACATGGCGATGGCGGCGGCCGCACCCGCGTTTATGGATCGCGTGGAGCCGTACTGAGTGATGGCGACCAGTTGCTTGCAGGCGGCCACGAGCTCATCGGTTAGCCCGGGTCCTTCTGAGCCGAACGCCAAACAGGTCCGCTGCGGCAGCTCATAGGACTCCAGCGGTACGGCACCCTCCAGATTGTCTACCCCAATGAGGACGTAGCCATCGGCCGCGAGCCGGTCCGAGAAGTCTGCGACCGATGGATGGTGCTCGACACGGAGATAGCGGTCGGTGACCATGGCTCCTCGCCGATTCCAGCGACGCCGGCCGATGATGTGCACGCCCGAGACGTTGAAGGCGTTGGCGGTACGCACGATCGAGCCGATGTTGAAGTCGTGTTCCCAGTTCTGGATCGCGATGTGAAGTGGATGCCGCCTGGCGTCCAGATCGGCGACGATGGCTGACACCGTCCAGAAGCGATAGCGGTCGATCACGTTGCGGCGATCGCCGTGTTCGAGCAGATCTGGATCCAGCCTCGGGTCATCAGGCCATGGCTGCGGATGCGGTCCCACACCAGGTGCTCCCGAAGCCTCAGCAATCTGCTCCTCACTTAGGGTGCGTCGGTGATCGCTCACAGCACGTTTAAGGGGTCCGACGGGGTCGCCCCCGTTGCTCGATTGGGAGCGCCTCGCGCTCCGCGGGGGTTCAAGGGGGTCGCCCCCCATGCTGGTTTTAGGAAACTCACAGTCTGCGACGGTACCGTTTCCCGACGTGACCCCACTCGAGGCCGCAGTGCTGGTGCCGGTACTGCTTCCGTCCTGGATGGACCCGGAGTATCTGATCGACCTTTTTGGTTCGTACGCGCTCTGGGGTGTGGCCTTCATCGTCTTCGCCGAGTGTGGTCTTTTCGCGCTGCTGCCTGGGGACTCCTTGCTGTTTACTGTGGGACTGCTCACAGCGACGGGGGTGATCCCGTACAACCTGGTGTTCGTCTGCGTTGTGCTGACCGTTGCCGCGGTGCTGGGCAACGTAAGCGGCTATGCGATCGGCCGGAAGATCGGGCCTCCGCTCTTCAGACCGCGTCCCGGGCTCGCGGGCAAGGTCTTCAAACAGTCTTACGTCGAGAGGACCCACATCTTCTTCGAGCGATATGGCAACCGGGCACTCATCCTGGCGCGCTTCGTGCCGATCGTCCGCACCTTCGTCACCTTGGTCGCCGGCGTCGGCAAGATGGATTTCCGGCACTTCATCACCTACACCGCCATTGGTGGTGTGCTCTGGGCATGCGGACTGACCATCGCCGGCTACTTCCTCGGCAATATTCCCTTCATCAAGAACAACATCGAGGCAGTGGTGATCTTGATCGTGATCGCGTCCCTGGTTCCGATGGGAGTCGAGTATCTGTTGCACCGCCGCCGCCGCAAGCAGGAATCCGCGACAGTCTGATCTTGACGATTCGCGGATGCGCGAACAGTCAATCGCACGCGCGCTGAGCCCTTCGACGAGCTCAGGACGGCGCTTGTCGAAGCGCGACCTCCGGGCCTTCGACAGGCTCAGGGAACATGAGGCCGTAAGCCGTTACACAGCCGACTTGGTGATCTCCAGCAGCGCTTCAAGATCGTCTCCGCTCGGCACCCAGAGTCCGGCGGCAACGTCCTGCTTTACCTGCTCATCGGAGGTGGCGCCCGCAATGACCGAACCAACAGTCGGCATAGCAGCCAGGCCTCCAATAGCGAGCTGAAGCATGGAGAGACCACGCTCCGCCGCGTACGCCTGGATGGCCTCGATGAGATCGAAGTCTGCCTTGTCGAGCCGAGTGCTGTTCTGGGCCAGCCGGGTGCCAGCAGGAGCGGGCTGGCCGCGGTGGTACTTGCCGGTAAGCAGTCCAGACGCCAGCGGAAAGTAAGGCAGCAAGCTCTGACCCGTGTGCTCCAGTGCAGGCACCAACTCGGCCTCAGCTGAGCGGTTCAGCCAGGAATACTCGTTCTGTGCCGAAATGAACGCCTCGAAGCCGCTCGTCCGCGACGTCCAGTCAGCGTCGATGACCTGCCAGCCTCCAAGGTTGGACGAGCCGATATAGCGCACCTTGCCCTCAGCCACAATCTCAGTAAGCGCCGCCAACGTCTCCTCGATCGGCGTGTTGGGGTCCGGCTCGTGCAATTGATAAAGGTCGATCCAGTCGGTGCCTAGGCGACGCAGACTGTTCTCGACGGCAATCCTGATGTAACGGCGTGAGCCGCGGGCTCCCCAGTCCGGGCCGTTCGCACCTCGCATGTCAGAGCCGAATTTTGTTGCGATGATCACCTCACCGCGCCGCGAACCGAGTGCCTCACCCAACAAGACTTCTGAGCCGCCCACATTGCCGTAGACGTCCGCGGTGTCGAACAACGTGATCCCGGCTTCGATTGCTGAGTTGACCACCGCCGGCACGTCCTCGTCGGCAATGCGGGCACCGAAGTTGTTGCAGCCGAGTCCGACAGTGGAGACGGTGAGGCCAGATGGTCCGAGCTGTTGGTAGGTCATCTCCGCGGGCATGTCCCCCGACCCCGCGTCACTATCGCTGGTTGGGATTCTGTGGCCCAGTTTCCGGAGGAATGTAGCCGCCTGGTTGTGGTGCCTGTGAGCCGCTCTGCTGCGGTGGCTGAGAGCCCTTAGGCGGCTGCTGATACTCCTGAGGGTTGGGCAGCAAGTCGCCTTGCCGATCATCAAACTGCACTTGCGGCGTCGCCTGTTGTGGCGGGAGTTGCCGCTGATCCTGATCACCGCGGTAGGCGATCTCGCCGAAATTTACATCCGGTGCCGCGCGTACGGCTGGCTCGTCAACCTGGAAGTAGGTTGCCTTCTCGAACTTGAACATGTTGGCGATGATGTTGCTTGGCACCGACTCGACTTTGGTGTTGTAAACTCGCACGTTGGCGTTGTAGAAGCGGCGGCCAGCAGCGATCCGGTCCTCCGTCTCGGCTAGCTGTCGTTGCAGCTCCAGAAAGTTCTGGTTGCTCTTGAGATCGGGATAGGCCTCGACGCTGACGATCAAGTTACGCACCGCGCCGGAGAGCGCGGCCTCAACATCAGCGCGCTGCTGGCTCGGCAGCGCGCCTTCCGACTGCGATAGCTGCTGAGCCTGGCTGCGGAGTCTGGTGACGTCCTCCAAGGTGTTGCGCTCATGGGCGGCGTAGGCCCGAACTGTCTCGACCAGGTTAGGGATCAGCTCATAGCGGCGGTTGAGCTCAACATCGATTTGTCGCCAGGACTCCTGAATCAGGTTCCGCGACTTGACGAAGCCGTTGTACGAGCCCATGCCAATGAGCGCGAGAATGACGACGATCACCAAGATGATGATGATCACGGTGATGGCGGTGCCCATCAGATCTCCTTAGCTTGCACGCATGCGCCCTGAGCTCCGTCGAAGGGCAGCATCGGGTTTCGACAACTCAGTCCATTCACCCTAGCTGGTGATCGCAGCGCGGCACCGAGAGGACCCTTACTGCAAGCCGAGCTCGCGTGCCGAGATCGCCCAGCGGTACTCGAGCCCGGCCGCCTCGACGGCCTGCTGGGCGCCTGTGGCGCGGTCGACGATGACGGCAACCCCGATCACCTGCGCGCCGGCCTCGCGTAGCGCCTCAACGGCGGTCAAAACCGAGCCACCAGTCGTACTGGTGTCCTCAACGGCGAGAACCCGGCGACCTGCCACTGGTGATCCCTCGATGCGTTGCTGCAGGCCATGCGTCTTGCCTTGCTTGCGGACCACGAAGGCGTCGAGCCGCCCACCAGCACCCGCCGCAGCGTGCATCATGGCCGTGGCTACCGGGTCGGCCCCCAGGGTGAGACCGCCGACCGCCTCGAATTCCCAGTCGGCAACAAGGGCGCGCATCACCCGGCCGATGACGGGCGCCACCGCCCCATCCAGCGTGACCCGCCGCATGTCAACGTAATAGTCGGCAGTACGACCCGAAGCCAGTACGACCCTGCCGCGGACGATCGCCAGAGCCTTGATCTGAGCGATCAGCTCGGCGGTGTCCTGAGCGACGGTCGGCTTGCTCACCACCGCACGCTAACAGGGCCTCTCGGGTCTCTGCGGAATCAGCCGGCGAATGGATTAGGGGTCAAGGTGTACTTCGTCGACAAGTACTCCTGAATCCCCTCGAAGCCGCCCTCTCGCCCAATTCCGGACTGTTTCACCCCACCGAAGGGGGCGGCAGCGTTGGAGATGACGCCGACATTGAGGCCCAGCATGCCTGTTTGCAAGGACTCGATGAGGCGCTGGCCGCGCGCCAGGTCTTTGGTGTACGCGTAGCCGACGAGGCCGTACTCGGTGTCATTGGCGATCCGCACCGCCTCGTCCTCGTCGCCAAATGTCACGATGCTGAGCACCGGACCAAAGATCTCTTCGCGCAGGATCTCGCTGCCGGGCCGAACGCCTGTGACAACGGTCGGCTCGTAGAACGTGCCCGGTCCATCGATCGGATGCCCGCCGGTCCGCACCTTGGCGCCACGGAAGGTCGCATCTCGCACCAGCGCATCGGCCTTTTCCACCGCGTCGGCGTTGATCAGCGGGCCGATCTGGACGCCCTCCTCGGTTCCTCGACCGACCTTGAACGCCTGCACCCGCTCGGTAACCCGCGCAGCGAACTCATCGGCGATCGCTTCATGCACAATGAAACGGTTCGCAGCCGTACAAGCTTGACCGATGTTGCGGAACTTAGCGATCATCGCCCCGTCAACGGCCGCACCGAGATCGGCATCGTCGAATATCAGGAATGGTGCGTTGCCGCCCAACTCCATGGAGGTACGCAAGATATTGGCGGCGGCCTGCTCGAGCAGTTTGCGACCAACCTCGGTGGATCCGGTGAAGCTGAGCTTGCGCAGCCGCGGATCGGCGATGATCGGTCCCGACACCTTGGCCGAAGTGTGGGTGGTGATCACGTTGACCACACCTTTCGGTAGGCCGGCCTCTGCAAGCAGCTTGACGAAATACAGGGTGGTCAGCGGGGTGAGTTCCGGAGGTTTGATCACCACCGTGCAGCCGGCGGCAAGCGCCGGAGCGATCTTGCGAGTGGCCATGGCAAGTGGGAAGTTCCATGGAGTGATCAAGAAGGATGGTCCAACAGGATGTTGCGAGACGATCATCCGTCCGGTGCCCTCGGGGTTGCCGCCATAACGACCGAAGATCCGCACGGCCTCTTCGGAGAACCAGCGTAGGAACTCACTGCCGTAGGTCACCTCAGCCTTCGATTCGGCCAGTGGTTTGCCCATCTCGAGAGTCATCAGCAAGGTCACGTCGTCCTGGCGCTCTCGCACCAGGTCGAAGGCCCGCCGCAGGATCTCGCCACGCTCCCGAGGTGGCGTCTTCGCCCAGGCCTCTGCCGCGTTGACAGCCGCGTCCAAGGCGGCGGAACCATCTTCGACGGCCGCGTCGGCGATGGTCTTGATCACCTCGCCGGTTGCAGGATCATGCACATCCAACGTGCTACCGGAGATGGCCGGGGACCATTCACCCCCGATGAACAGCCCGTCCGGTACCGACTCCAGCAACGCGGTTTCCGTCGCTTCTGACATCGACAACCTCCCTCGCTCAACCGTCACGTTCGTCAACTTGAGCCTAACTCTGAGATCCCGGCGGCCAGCCTGGACTTCCCCACCATGCAGGCCCGGCACTCGCCGCGAGGTGGGAGAACTAGGGTCTTTGTATGGCCTCTGCCTGGAAAGCCGAACGAGTCCGGTCAGCGTCAACCACGATCTTCGCCGAGATGTCTGCCCTGGCCCTCGCGACACAGTCGGTCAATTTGGGACAAGGCTTCCCGGATGCTGACGGCCCCGCCTTCATGCTCGAGGAGGCGCGTGCCGCGATCGCTAGCGGCATGAACCAGTACCCGCCCGGTCGCGGGATTCTGCCGCTGCGTCAGGCCATCGCGGCGCACAGCAGCCGGACCTATGGTCTGAGTTACGACCCCGAATCGGAGGTGCTGGTCACCACCGGTGCCACCGAGGCACTTGCCGCGTCGATCTGGGCGTTTGTGGATCCGGGCGACGAGGTGATCGCCCTGGAGCCCTTCTACGACTCCTACGCCGCCTCCATCGAACTCGCCGGCGGACAACGTGTCGGCGTGGGGCTGTTTGGGCCTGACTTCCGGCTGGATCACGCCGAGCTGGCGGCGGCGTTCACTCCCAAGACCAAGGCGCTGTTAATCAACTCACCCCACAATCCCACGGGCGTGGTGCTGGATCGCAGCGATCTCGGCGCGATCGCGGAACTGGCTGTGCAGCACGACGTGTTGGTCATCTGCGACGAGGTGTATGAGCACCTGACCTTCGATGACGCCGAGCACCTGCCATTGGCCACTTTTCCCGGGATGCGAGACCGGACGGTACGGATCTCCTCCGCCGGCAAGACGTTCTCCGCCACCGGATGGAAGATCGGCTGGGCGCTCGCCACACCAGAGTTGATCAGCGAGATCACCGCGGTGAAACAATTCCTCAGCTACGTCTCCGGCGCTCCGTTCCAGCCGGCTGTCACCCGCGCGCTCAACGAGGGCGACGAGTGGGTCGAGAAGGCCCGGTTGGATCTCCAAGACAGGCGGGATCAGTTCGCCACGGGCCTGGCGTCAATCGGCCTTGAGCCGATCTTGCCGCGAGGCACGTACTTCATGACCACCGATGTCAGGCCCCTGGGCTACGCCGACGGAATCGGGTTCTGCCGAGAGCTGCCGACCCGCTGCGGAGTGGTCGCGATTCCGCATCAGGTGTTCTACGACAGGACTGAGGCCGGGAGGCCGTACGTGCGCTGGGCCTTCTGCAAGCAGGCGCAGGTGCTCGAAGAAGCGATCCGCAGGCTGAGAGCGCTGCGCCAGCCGATGTGACTATCAGCGTCATCAGAAGTGCATCTGCCCGCGACCCGGCTCCGGAGACTCCTCGGCATCCTCGTCGCTGAACGGCTCCGAGTCCGCAAGCAGCTGCCTCAAGCGCGCACCATGCAGCACCCGGTACGGGAATGGCGGGCGTCCTGCGCGCTCGGCGATCGCGGCGTCCGGCAGCGGTGTTGCACCGCCGGCAATGATCACATTTCCGAAGCGCCGACCCTTCAGCGTCGACGCCTCGGTGCACAACAGCACGTGCGGAAAGGCCAGCCGTACCCCCGCCAGGGCCCGCTTCGCATAGTCGAGCGGACCGCGATCAGTGAGGTTGATGATGATCACTCCATGATCGGAAAGAGCGCGCCGAGCATCGGCAAGGAAGTCGCGAGTGGTCAGCTCGGCCGGCACTCGGGCGCCAACGAAGGCGTCGATGATCATCAGATCTGCGTACCCGTCTCGCAGCTCTGCAATGCCGCGGCGGCCGTCCGTACCGCGCACTCTGATCCCACTGCGGGCGGGAATCGGCAGGTGTCGGCGCACAAATGCGGTGAGCTCGATGTCCGGCTCGAGCACGACCTGGGCCGAGGTCGGTCGGGTCGCCGCCAGGTACCGCGGCAGGGTCATACCCGCGCCACCCACGTGGACTACCCGTATCCGCCGCCCCCGCTCGGCAACGCTATCGACGATGTCGGCCAACCGCTGCACGTAGTCGAATTCCAGCCGCAGTGGATCGTCGAGGTCGACGTATGACTGGTCCGTGCGACCGACGCGGAGCGTGAACGCTCGTGGGTACGCCAGATCCGGCACCAGTCGTGCGCCGTCGCTCCTGTGTCGCAGCACCAGGCTGCTCGCCTTCACGGCCTCTCCCTTGTGTTCAGCGTGCGTTGGGGCCGCCAAGATCGGTCGCGGCGTGGTGTAGAAACAACATGGAAGGGAGACGCGCCATGGAGCTGCGCTGGATCGATAGCGAGGGCGTGAGCAACCGCGAGCTGGCCGAGCTGCCGGACTTGCGGAAACGCGACGATGGATTCCTCTGGCTGGACATTCCGGAGTGGGAGGATCAGGCCGAGACGATTTTCTCGGGCGAGTTCGGATTTCACCCGATGGCGATCAGCGAGAGCCGTAACCGCAACCATGTTCCGCGGGTTCATGTGTACCCGGACCATGTGTTCATCGTCGTGCACGCACCTGAGATCGGTGCACGCGGCCATGTGCATTACCTCGAACTGGACCAATTCGTTGGGGAAAACTTCCTGATCACGGTCCATGGCCCGATCAGCCCAAAGGTTCCCCTGGCGGCGGCACTACGTGAGACCAACACCGTGGCGGCACGAATGGAGAATGGCAGGCTACGCCCGACCTCGCCATTTGGACTTACCTACGCGATCGTTTCCTCGATCGCACGCCGGGAATCTGAGATGGTCGCTGAGATCGCCCGTGAAGTCGGCCTCATGGAGCAGCGGGTCATGGCTGAGGAGGATGAGAAGGATCCGCAGGAGTTTCTCAGCCAGCTGTTCGCGGCCCGCCATGAGCTGCTGACCATCAAGACCATGGCCTCTCAGGGCAGCGAGATCTACCGGCGGGCGATCAAGTTGACCACCTTCGCACCGCCCGAGGGCCTGGAACTGATGAAGGACGTGCTCGACCAGTACGAGACTGTCGCCCACATCAGCGACTCCCAGCTGGTTTTCTTGATGGGTGTCACGGAGTTCTACCGGGCACGTACCGACACCAAGATGACCATTGCCGCCGAGCGTCTAGCAGTTATCGCGGCGGTCACCCTCCCGATCACATCGCTTTCTTCTGTCCTGGGGATGAACGTCATCGTCAATGAATCCACACACTGGGTGGCCCTTGGCATCCTGCTGTTGATCATGTTGACGATATCGGTGGTCCTGCTGCGCTGGGCGCACAAGCAGGGCTGGTGGTGACACAGGCCGACTTGTCGTTAGGGGAGTCAGACTGGCGTGGCCTGCGGCATGAGAACCACGAGCCCATCGCGGCTGTCGTCCGCGTCGAAGGTGACAGTGTCGCCTTCGCGCACCTCGCCAGCTAGCACCCGCTGTGCGAGCTGATCTTCGATCGTGCTCTGGAGCAGCCGCCGCAGCGGGCGGGCGCCGAAGACCGGGTCGAATCCGGTGAGTGCCAGCCACTCCTTGGCTGCCGGCGTGGCCTCCACCGTGATCCGCCGATCGGCGAGCCGCTTGTTGAGCCGCTCCAAGTTGATCTCCACGATCCTGGCCAGCTCCTCGGTGCCGAGAGCGTCGAAGAGCACGACTTCGTCGAGCCGGTTCAAGAATTCCGGCTTGAAGGCGCCGCGCACCACACCCATGACGGCATTCCGCTTGGTCTCAGCATCCAGCGTCTGGTCCGCGAGGAACTGCGACCCCAGATTGGAGGTCAAGATCAACAAGGTGTTGCGGAAGTCAACCGTACGCCCCTGGCCGTCGGTCAGCCGGCCGTCATCCAGTACCTGCAGCAGGATGTCGAAGACCTCGGTATGCGCCTTCTCCACCTCGTCCAACAGCACCACGGAGTACGGGCGCCGCCGAACGGCCTCGGTGAGCTGGCCACCCTCCTCATAGCCGATGTAGCCGGGAGGTGCCCCGACTAGCCGCGCCACCGAGTGCTTCTCGGAGTATTCGCTCATGTCGATCCTGATCATGGCCCGCTCATCATCGAATAGGAATTCCGCAAGGGCCTTGGCCAGTTCGGTCTTGCCGACGCCAGTCGGACCGAGGAACAAGAAGGAGCCGGTGGGCCGGTTGGGATCGGAGATGCCGGCGCGGGAGCGGCGTACCGCATCGGAAACAGCGCGGACCGCCTTCAACTGACCAACCAGCCGCCCACCGATACGGGATTCCATGGAAAGCAGCTTCTCGGTCTCGCCCTGCAGCAACCGGCCGACCGGTATGCCTGTCCAGTTTGAGACGACCTCGGCTACATCGTTGGGGCCTACCTCCTCAGAAACCATCGAAGGCAGCTGGTTCTCGGGCTTGGCGGCCTCCTCCAGCTCCTTCTCCAGGGCAGGAATCTCCCCGTAGTTGATCTCACTGGCCTTCACCAGATCACCCTCACGAAGCGCTCGCTCTGATGCCACGCGCAGCTCGTCGATCTGTTTCTTCAGTTCGCCCACCCGGTTGAGACCTTGTTTCTCTGCCTCCCAGCGCGCCTCGAGGGATCGCAGATCTTCTTCGACATTGGCCAGCTCCTCGGTCAGTCGATGCAACCGCTCGACACTGCCCGGGTCTGACTCCTTCTCCAGCGCGAGCTTCTGCATCTGCATCCGCTCCACAGTGCGGCGTAACGCGTCAATCTCCACAGGCGAGGAGTCAATCTCCATGCGTAACCGCGACGCCGCCTCATCGACCAGGTCGATTGCCTTGTCCGGCAGCCTCCGAGCGGTTATGTAGCGATGTGACAGCGTCGCTGCAGCTACCAGAGCTGCATCAGTGATCGCCACCTTGTGGTGCGCCTCGTACCGCTCCCGCAGGCCACGCAGAATCGCGATCGTGTCCTCAACATCCGGCTCGTCCACGAAGACCTGCTGGAAGCGACGCTCAAACGCCGGGTCCTTCTCGATCCGCTCGCGATACTCATCCAAGGTGGTTGCGCCAATCATGCGCAACTCACCACGGGCGAGCATGGGCTTCAGCATGTTGCCAGCGTCCATAGAGGAGTCGCCCGCGGCGCCTGCACCGACGACAGTGTGCAACTCATCGATGAACGTGATCACCTGGCCCGCGGCGTCGCGGATCTCGGTCAGAACGGCCTTGAGTCGCTCCTCGAACTCCCCTCGGAATTTGGCCCCGGCCACCATCGACGGCAGGTCAAGCGCCAGCAAGCGGCGGCTCTTCAGCGAGTCGGGCACATCGCCCGCAACCAGCCGTTGTGCCAGACCTTCGACGACCGCTGTCTTGCCCACGCCGGGCTCCCCGATCAGCACGGGGTTGTTCTTGGTCCGACGGGCGAGCACCTGGACCACACGCCGAATCTCAGCATCCCGCCCGATTACCGGGTCGAGTCTGCCGTCCCGGGCCAATGCGGTGAGATCGACTCCATATTGATCAAGCGCAGATGAGGTCCCTTCGGCCTCCGGACTGGTCACCCGCTTACTGCCGCGAGCCTGGTTGAAGGCGCGCGTCAGCACGTTCGGCTTGATGTTCAGCGCAGTCAGCACCTTCTTGGCGTCCGAGTCAACGGTGGCTAGCGAGATCAGCAGATGTTCGGTGGCCACGTACGCATCGCCGAGTTGCTCGGCTCGGACCTCGGCGTCGGCCAGCCCCCGGGCGAGCGAGCCCGAGAGGGTCGGCTGGCTGACAGAGGAGCCCCTCGCCGACGGCAGCTTGGCGATCGCGCCCTGCGCGGCCGCAGCGACGACAGTCGGGTCGGCGCCTACAGCGGTGATCAAGGGCGCGACGGTGTTGCCGGGCACCTGCAACAGCGCGTGCAGCAGATGCGACGGCTCGGCGTACGGGTTGCCCTCGGTAAGGGCAGTGCGCAACGCGGCCGAGACCGCGTCACGACTCTTGGTAGTGAGCTTGGCGGTATCCATCTACTTTCTTCTTCTCAGACTTGTCAGCGTCTCAGCCGGCTAGAGCTGACTGAGTAGCTAACAAGTCGGCTTCAGTGGGAGGTGATCTGTCGGGGTGGACTCCAGCGGCGGCCGCCGATGTGGACACCGCCGGTCGGGTCGGCGGTGAACACACGGGATCCTGGTGGTGCGGCGCGTACCACCGCAAGCAGCTGGGTCAGCTCCTGCATCCGGGCACGCAGGTCGTCAATCTCATCCTGCATGTGCAAGATGCGGCGGATGCCCTCCAGATTGATGCCTTCGTCTTGCGAGAGCCGCTGGATCAGGCGGAGCCGCGCGATGTCGCGCGCCGAGTAGCGTCGACCCCGCTTTGCGGTACGCCGCGGCGAGACCAAGCCCATTCGGTCGTAGGTTCGCAACGTCTGCGGATGCATTCCAGCGAGATGGGCAGCCACCGAGATCACAAAAACCGGCGCATCATGATCTATTCGCTGCGGCAGCTCTGATGCAGACACGTCACACCTCATCCAGCGGCAAAGAGCTTCGCCCGCGGATTCGCTGAGCCAACCGCCTCGGCATAGGAGTTGAGGGCCTCTCGGGCCTGATCGTTGAGCGCCTGGGGCACCAACACCTCGACCGTGACCAGCAGGTCGCCCTTCGTGCCGTCACGCTTGCGAACACCCTTACCGCGAACCCGCAGAGTGCGTCCATTGGGCGTCCCAGGTGACAACCGCAGCTTGACCGGCTGGCCGCCGAGCGTCGGCACCTCGATCTCGGCCCCCAGTGCTGCTTCTTGGAAGGTGACTGGCGCAATGAGGGTCAAGTTGTCGCCCCTACGCCCGAAGATCGGGTGCGCGCGCACGTGCACGATGACATACAGGTCGCCAGGGGCACCACCGTTTTCTCCAGCTCCGCCGCGGCCCTTGAGCCGTATCCGCTGGCCGTCGGTAACCCCCGCCGGAATCCGAACCTGCATGGTCTTGGTGGACTTGCCTCGGCCAGAGCCCAGGCACACCGGGCATGGGTCGTCGACGACCATCCCTCGACCGCGACACTCACGGCACGGCTCAGTCACAGCGAAGACTCCGCCCGAGGTCGAGGTCTGCATACCGCTGCCCTCACAAGTGGGGCAAACCCGCGGAATCGTCCCTGCCCGGGCGCCGGTGCCGCGACAAGCGTCGCACGCAGTGTCGGACACCATCTGCATCCCAACCGTCACGCCTTCAATCGCCTGAACGAAGTCAACAGAGACCTCGCCCTCCACATCGCTGCCGCGACGCGGCCCGCGGGCGGTGGACACCCGCGTTGTCTGCGTGGCAGGACCGCCGTTAAACAGGCCTCCGAAGATGTCGCCCAGGCCGCCTCCGGCATTGCGGAAAAGGTCGTCGACAGACGGGCCGCTCGTACGTCCACTGCCAGTTCGCGGGAAGCGGAAACCGCCGCTACCGAACAGCCGGCGCGCCTCGTCGTACTCCTTGCGCTTGGCCGAGTTGGAGAGCACATCGTTGGCTTCGGAGATCTCCTTGAAGCGCTGTTCGGCGGCAGCATTGCCGGGGTTCTGGTCAGGATGGTTGTTTCGGGCCAGCTTGCGGTAGGCCTTCTTGATCTCCTCGGGGGTGGCGTCCTTGGAGACACCCAGGACCTTGTAGTAGTCCTTCTCGATCCAGTCCTTGGTAC
>JBKOZG010000344.1:0-1887 GCA_046725775.1 Actinomycetota bacterium
CGCGCGGTGATCAGACGAGGATCGCGCTCTGCGGGGAGAATCATCCGCGGCATCTGGATCTCCTGAGACAGACTCGAACCTGATCACGCATCGTCTCATGGGCCGCAACCGGGGGAAAGACTCCTTGCCGCGCCGGCGTCCTCGCGGCGCCCTCGGCTCCCGATGCCTGCAAGTCGGTCAGCTAGCCAAACTTCGCCCTCTCGACCAGGCGCTGTGCTTGTAGGAGGCATCGGCGTGGGAGGGCGGGCTGATGGTAGAGCCCTACGGCGCGCCGGCGACGACCTTTCCTCTGGCGTGGCCTTGTTCCAGGTATGTCAGTGCTTCGGGGATTTCGGCGAACCGATAGCGCCGGTCGATGTGGGGGCGCACCTTGTCGGCCTC
Organism: Actinomycetota bacterium; assembly: GCA_046725775.1. Classification (GTDB taxonomy): domain Bacteria; phylum Actinomycetota; class Actinomycetes; order Propionibacteriales; family Propionibacteriaceae; genus Microlunatus. The sequence goes on from JBKOZG010000344.1 coordinate 382, forward strand.
AATGAGGTTCGCAAGGAGCTTCAGATCCGTTGTGGCTACGTGCGCTGACACTTGGGCGATGTCCTTGCCGCCGCGCAGTGAAACGCCAATCAGTTTCGCCACGCTGGTGAACCCGACGACGGCGGCCTTGCCGCCGTCGGTCAGCGCACGTTTGAGATCGCGCACCGATAGATTCCCGATGGTGTCGAGGATGAGGTCGTAGCGTCGCCCGTTGCGGAACAAGTCTGTCGTGGTGTAGTCGATGACGTGATCGGCTCCGAGCGAACCGACGAGGTCGATGTTTCGGGTGCTGGTCACCCCGGTCACCTCGGAGCCGTATGACTTGGCGATCTGGACCGCAAAGGTGCCGATGCCGCCGGAAGCGCCATTGATCAGCACCCGCTGTCCGACCTGGATTTCTCCGTGGTGGCGAAGGCCCTGGAGTGCGGTTACCGCTGCCATCGGAACTGCGGCCGCTTCTTCAAACGACAGGTTTGCCGGCTTCAATGACATGACCTCAATTGGCACCGAAACGTATTCTGCAAAGCCGCCCAAGCCGTGATCTAAGAGATTGGCATAGACCTCGTCGCCGGGCTTGAACTCGGTGACGCCGCTACCGACCGCCTCCACGCGCCCGGCAATGTCGCCGCCGGGGATCCTATGTTTTGGCCGCAGCAACCCCAAAGTGGCGCGAGAAAAGAAAGGCTTGGCACGCAGGGAACGCCAGTCCGCCGGATTGACCGATACTGCCAGCACCTTCACAACGCTTGATCGGCGGCGGGGGCGGGCTTGTCGACCTCTGCCATCCGTAGCATTTCAGGCGGCCCGTACTTCTCCGACATGAATGCCTTCATCACTGGCGCTCCCGGTTTCCGCTGGCGTTGTCCAGCCAGCTATGACCGTGGTGAACGCGTGCTGATCGTACGCACTGTTCCTCTGCCAGGCAGTGGGCCAGGAGCGGGCATCGACCGCATGTAGTCATTACGCCGTCCTCATGATTTGGGCCACTTACTCGGTGAAAGACTTCTCGGCGAGATGCATTGAACTCTCGTTCACTGGAAACGTCATCGCAGGGAAGCTTCCAGCGCCGACACCCCAAGCACCCTACTGCCGACGGTGGACGACGGACCGCCAATCGATGCAGGCGCGGATCAGCACCGGCAGCCGTACCGCTAGCTCGTCCTATAACGGTCGTCGGTGATGCCGGACGAGTCTGAAGAGTCCCGCTCTGACGGCTAGTACCCTCTGTCACCGCGCGAGCCGGGGGCTACTTCGTCGGATGCGTCGTCGAAGCCTGCCGTGTTGGACCATGTGTGGATCCTGGTGGTCTCGTTCTTGGCTATCGGTCATCGCGATGACCATCTGACGCCGGTGCCCTCGTGGATAAGCGCGTCTGAAGGCGGCCCCCCGACCGGCAGTTCCTCGTACCTCTTGACTCGTCCTGTCCCTTGCCGGACGAGGCGTTGCCAGTGTCCCGGTCGCCGCCAATATGCTCCTTCCCGTGCTGTCGACCAACTTCTGTGCAGC
>JBKOZG010000425.1:0-6448 GCA_046725775.1 Actinomycetota bacterium
CCATCACCCTTGGCGCGATCATGATCCCCCTCGCCGCGCTAACAGTTCCCACCTATTTGCTGTTCGCGAAGGCAGGCCTGACCGACACGTACTGGGCCATCATCCTGCCCTCGCTGGCCACTCCGTTCGGAGTATTCCTGATGCGCGTTTATGCCGCGGACGCCGTCGACGACGCACTGATCGAGGCTGCTCGGGTCGACGGCGTCGGAGAGCTGCGAATCTTCTTCACGGTCGCCCTGCGACTCCTGTTGCCCGGTTCGGTGACTGTCCTGCTCTTCACCCTCGTGGCGACCTGGAACAACTACTTCCTGCCGCTGATCATGCTCAACTCATCCGACCTTTTCCCCCTTCCGGTCGGCCTGGCACTGTGGCAGTCGACTGCCGCAGGTGGATCGGGTTCGCGGGCCCTCTTCTCGACAGTGATCACCGGTTCGTTGTTGTCGATAATTCCGTTGGTGATCGCGTTCTTGTTCCTGCAGCGCTATTGGCAATCTGGCCTGGCTACCGGTGGCGTCAAGGCCTGACTCGCTTCGAGAGGACATCAAGGATGGTTTCACCACGAGATCGCGTACTCTTCGGCGCTGCCTACTACCACGAGTACCAGCCGAGCCCTCGGCTGGACACCGATTTGGAACTGATGGCCGAAGCTTGCTTCTCGGTGATTCGGGTGGGGGAATCGGTCTGGACCACCTGGGAACCGGAAGAGGGACGGTTCGACCTGGATTGGCTCGAGCCGGTGCTCGACGGCGCCCACCAGCGCGGCATCAGAGTCGTTCTAGGCACCCCGACCTATGCAGCCCCGCCCTGGTTGGCCCGTCGCTATCCGGAGATCGCCGCCGAGACCTCTACCGGCCAGCGAATGCCGTGGGGCGCACGGCAAGAGATCGACTACACACACCCCGCATTCAAGTTCCATGCCGAACGCGTGATTCGAAAGATCGCCTCCCGCTATGCCGACCATCCCGCCGTCATCGGCTTCCAGCTCGACAACGAACCCGGCATGCTGCTGTTTCACAACCACGGCGTGTTCCAACGCTTCGTCGACGAGTTGCGTCATACCTACGGCACGGTGGAAGCGCTCAACGAGGCGTGGGGGCTCGTCTACTGGTCCCACAAGCTCACCACGTGGGCGGACCTGTGGACACCAGACGGCAACTGGCAGCCCCAGTACGATCTCGCCTGGCGGGTTTTCCAAGCCAAGCTGACCACGGAGTTCATCGCCTGGCAGGCCGACATCGTTCGTGAATACACCAGGGACGACCAGTTCGTCACGACCTGCATCGCCTACGAACGACCGACAGTCGACGACGCGAACCTGACCCGGGCCCTCGATGTAACCGCTGGCAATCCCTACTACGCGATGCAGGACGCGCTGGCCGTGCCCAGCACCAGCGTGGCTGCTCAGGGCTGGACGACATCAGGAGCGTGGAGCCTGTTCCTTTCAGCGGACCGGATGCACGCCTCAAAGCAGGCTCCCTTCCTGATCACCGAGACCAACGCTGGCGCGATCGGCGGACCTGCGATGAACTTTCCCGCCTTCGATGGACAGTGGCGACAGGCCGCCTGGGCATTCGTCGCTCGTGGCGCCGAGATGATCGAGTATTGGCACTGGCACACCAATCACTTCGGCACAGAAACCTACTGGGTCGGCATACTCCCGCACGACCAGCAGCCGGGACGCGTATACGCGGAGCTGCGTAGCCTCGGCGCCGACTTCCGTGCAGCCGGTTCCCGCGTCGTTGGACTACGGCCGGACGCCGATATCGGCTTGCTGTACTCGTCTCGATCCAAGTGGGCGTTGGCCTTTCAGGCGGCTTTTCCGAAGCCGGGCACGACCAGTGTCGGATCTCTGTCCGACATGGATCAGCGGTCCTACCATCGGATCTTCGATGCGTTCTACCGCGGTACCTTCGATGCCCGGGTGCCGGCGCGTCTCATCCACGACGTCCAGATCATCGGGGCCGATGGCAGTCGGCAGCTCGAGCCAGCCGCGCTGGCCGCGGAGCTGCCTGTCTTGGTCGTGGCTGCTCTGCTGGTCGCCGATGACGCTCTCTTGACCTGGCTGCGGGACTACGCCGCCGCCGGCGGCCATCTTGTGATCGGTCCGCGCACCGCGTACGGCGATCAGGACGGTAGGGCTCGGCTCGAGGTCAAGCCCGCCCACCTGGCACACGGCGGAGGCGTTCGCTACCAGGAGTTTTCCAACCTCACCGAACCGCTAGGGGTGGTTGCCGAAACGGACGCGATCAACCTGTCGGAAGGAGCTGCGGCGACAAGTTGGGTTGACCAGCTCATCAGCGACGGGGCGAAGGTGATCGTCGGCTACGAACACCCACACTTTGGTCGCTTCCCGAGCGTGGTGTCCAGCGAGTACGGTCAGGGCCGGATCACCACGGTCGGCACCGTGCCCAACCCCGTACTTGCCGCTGATCTTGTTCGATGGCTCGCTCCTCGGGAGCAGAAAGAGCCATGGGGTGGACTGCCTGCGTCGGTGACCGTGTACTCGGCAACCAATCAGGCTGGCGAGCGGATCCACGTTGTCCACAACTGGAGTTGGACGCCGGTCCAGCTCACACTCCCTCATGAGATGACTGACGTTCTCGACGAAGGCGCAAATCCGATGAGAGACCTTGAGCTCGGCCCCTGGGACGTCCGCGTGGTGGCCGAATGAGCAGCACGCCCGACGATGCGGTCGTGATCGGTGTCGAGTGCGGCACCCTGCCCGATCGCGCTCTGGTCGTACAGGTCGCTGACGGCGCGTTGCGGGAGCTTCGCCGAAGGGCCAGAGCCACCAGCGCCTTGGCGTGGTCTGATGAGCGCGGCAAGGACGACGTCGAAGCCGGCGGCCGCGAAGGGGTGGGACTGTGATCGCCCCGGTCGATGTAGCCGAGCTGGTCACGCTGGCTCGCCGCGAGGTGGCCGACCTGCACGCCGAGCTGCCCCGCTATGGATTGGTGGTCTGGACTGCGGGCAACGTCAGCGCCCGGGTGCCCGGCCAGGAGCTGCTGGTGATCAAGCCGTCGGGGGTGTCCTACGAGGAGCTGACTCCAGAGAACATGGTGGTCTGCGACCTGGACGGCAACCTGATCGAGGGCGAGCACCGTCCGTCGTCTGACACAGCCGCGCACGCGTACGTGTACAAGCACATGCCGGAGGTCAATGGCGTAGTCCACACCCACTCCACCTACGCAACCGCCTGGGCTGCGCGCGGCGAGCCGATCCCGTGCGTACTGACCATGATGGCTGACGAGTTCGGCGGCGAGATTCCGATCGGGCCGTTCGCGCTGATTGGGGACGACTCCGTCGGCCGGGGCATCGTTGCCACGTTGGGCAGGTACCGGGCCCGCGCCGTCTTGATGCAGAACCACGGCCCGTTCACCGTTGGCGCCAGCGCCAGGGCCGCGGTCAAGACCGCCGTGCTCTGTGAGGAGGTCGCCCGAACCATACACATCGCACGCCAGCTCGGCGAACCCCTTCCGATCAGCCAGGCCCAGATCGACTCACTTTTCGAGCGCTATCAGACCGCCTACGGGCAGAAGTAGAGGATCGTCATGATCGCCACACCGGCTTCGCTGCAGGACGCCTCCGCCTCGGTCTGGTTCCTTACCGGCAGCCAGGGCCTGTACGGGCCGGAGACGCTCGCTCAGGTCGAGGAACAGTCCCGCAAGATCGTCGACCAGCTGAACCGCCTGGGCGAGCTTCCGTTGCCGGTGGTGTGGCAGCCGGTGCTGACCGAATCGGACGCGATTCATCGGCTGGTGCTGCAGGCGAACGCTGACGCCGACTGCCTCGGGGTGCTCACCTGGATGCACACCTTTTCCCCGGCCAAGATGTGGATCCGCGGTCTGGGCGCGCTGCAGGTGCCGCTGCTGCACCTGCACACCCAGGCGAACGCCGCCCTGCCCTGGTCTGAAATCGACATGGATTTCATGAACCTCAACCAGGCCGCGCACGGCGACCGGGAGTTCGGCTACATCCAAACCAGGCTGGGTGTTGCCCGCAAGACCGTGGTCGGGCACGTATCCGACCCGTCGGTGACCGCCCGGATCGGCGCTTGGCAGCGCGCCGCGCGCGGGTATGCGGCGCTCCGCCAGCTGAAGCTTGCCCGTTTCGGCGACAACATGCGCGACGTGGCCGTCACCGAAGGCGACAAGGTCGATGCCGAGATCCGCTTCGGGGTCTCGGTCAACACCTGGGGGGTTAATGATCTTGTCGCAGCGGTCGAGGCCGCCTCCGACGCCGAGGTCGACGACGTGGTGCAGGAGTACGGGGATCTCTACGACGTGGTCCCTGAACTAGCTGTCGGCGGGGAGCGCCACGAGTCGCTGCTTTACGGCGCCCGGATAGAGGTAGGGCTCCGGCACTTCCTCACCGATGGTGGCTTCGGTGCCTTCACGACAAACTTTCAGGACCTGGGTGGGCTCCGGCAACTGCCGGGGTTGGCGGTGCAGCGGCTGATGGCCGAGGGGTACGGGTTCGGCGGCGAGGGCGACTGGAAGACGTCGGTCATGCTGCACACGATCAAGGCGATCGGTGCCGGCCAGCCCGGCGGCACCTCGTTCATGGAGGACTACACCTACAACCTCACCGGAGAGAAGCACAAGATCCTCGGCGCGCACATGCTCGAGGTATGCCCAACCATTGCTGGCGACCGGCCACGCGTGGAGATCCACCCGCTCAGCATCGGCGACCGCGAGGACCCTGTTCGGCTGGTGTTCACCGCGGCCAGCGGCCCGGCCACCGTGCTCGGCATCTGCGACCTTGGCGAGCGCTTCCGGCTGGTGGTCAACGAGGTCGACGTCGTCCAACCAGACGAGCCATTGTCCAGGTTGCCCGTCGCCCGCGCCGTTTGGGAGCCCCGACCCAACCTCGCCACATCAGCCGAGTGCTGGCTAACCGCTGGAGGGCCGCACCACACCGTCCTGTCGCAGGCCGTCGGCACCGAGGAGCTGACCGACTTCGCCGAGATGGTGAGCACCGAGCTGTTGATCATCGGTGCCGACACGGATCGGCGCAGTTTCGCCAACGAGATCCGTTGGAATGCAGCAGCCCATCGGCTCGGCGTGCCTAGATGACTCTTCCCACAGCCTGACGGCGCGGCCGGCGCGTAGATGGGGCACAAAACAGACCAGCGGTGATATTCCGCATCGACTCCTCCCTATGTCCAGAACTCGTCGGCGGCATAGAGGTCCCCGGGGCGCCACCACGCCTCGGCGATTTCTCCGTTGCGCAGATGGAATACCCATGCGTCTTGGCCGTCGTAGCTGTGGACACCGCGGCTGGCAGTGGCGTGGGTCAAGGCAACGGCATGGTCCTCGCTGGCCAGCGCATCATGCAGTACCTGAGTGAAGGTTCCCTCTGACCCTTGTACCAGCCGGCCGAACATCTCAAAGACGGCGTCACGGCCGTGGTGATCACCCGCCAGAGGACCTCGGCCAGGGATGTGCCACACGGTGTTCTCGGCAACCAGCGACCTCATGGTCGCCATGTCGCCGCGGGCGAACGCGTCGAACGCCCGACGGATCGGTTCGGCGTTGGGGTGCTCAGCCATCACAACTCCTCACTGTCGCTCGGTACGCAGTACACAGAATCGGTACGCGTCATCAACTCAGGACAGCAGCAAGTGAGCTCCGACCGCAACCGGCCAACGCGAGGTGGCTCGTTCAACGTGGCCAGCGATTGTGCCTAATGTGTTTCACCTTCATTGGGTGATGCGCACGAGAAGCACAATGCCGTCCCATGGTGTAGTGAAGCCGAATCAGCGCCCCACGAGCTCGACCGACGTGTCGGCCACCCGGGATGGGGAGCGCGCCACAAGCCAAGCGGAACAAGTTGAACACCCGACAATGTCGGAGCGGGCGGCTCGGGGGAAGGCGGAGCGAAAGCTGGTTCCCCTATCGGCGCAGGGGGAATGGCAGCCCGCGTCGGACCGACCGAACCCCGTAAAGGCCATAGCAAAGAGCGGGTGAGCTCCGCCCTTCTCAGGGAGCCTTCGGAGTTGCAAAGCGTGCGTCACTGATGGCTGCGCCGCCTTTGGCCACCGCAAGAAGCTCGCAAGCTCAACAACAGGGAGGACAGAATGAACAACCAAATGGAGATCACCGAGAAGGAGCGGCTTAGCCGCGAGGACGCCGCGGCTCGCCTGCACGCTCTTGCCGACGCTCTCGCCAGGCACAACGATGTCGAGTTCGACCGCGGCGGCCTGCACTTCAAGGTGCACGTGCCTGACGAGGTCGACTTCAAGCTCGAGATCGAGTTCGAGGATGAGGAGCGCGAAATCGAGATCGAGCTCAAATGGTGACGGAAACCGTTGGCTTCATCGCCTGAACTCTCACTTTGACGGTGGCTGAGCGCCCATCACGGCGTGGTTCCTCCTGGTCGCCAGCGGCCTCGCGCCGTTCGGAGCTGTAGCCAGCCCTGTATAGGGAGGGCCACGCCTACCGTCCGC
>JBKOZG010000061.1:0-4440 GCA_046725775.1 Actinomycetota bacterium
GGGTACGCTCGCTCGTGGACCAGCACCTAGTCGACGATCCACGACCGCATCGGCTGCAGCCGCGCCGAAAGTCGGATAGTGCGGTCGCCGGGCTTGCAGGAGCCCCAGCGGGAGCTCTGGTTGTCGACCAACCGGACCGACTCCGGGACAGCGGTCCCGTCGGAGTAGGTCACACCACCGGCGGTCGGCCCAGCAAGGTCATCCTGACAACGGTCCGCCACTGGATCGGTTGCCGAGCCGGGAGAGCCGACCACGCCTCCCGGTAGCCAGCGAGCACGTCCCGCAGCGGTGCGCCGCGGGCCACGGCGGCGATGGTCCAGGTCAGGAGGTAGCCGGCCAGCATCGGCCCCGGCAACGAGCGCCACGCCATCCACAGCCGGTTCCGCGCGGTGAGCAGGGCGTATCTGGGGTGCCGGGACGGGGCTGTGCGAGGGTGGAACACCTTGAGATCGGCGGAGTACCAGACCGACCAGCCGGCATCGAGCAGCCGCCACGACAGGTCGGACTCTTCCATCGCATAGAAGAATCGCGGGTCGAAGCCGTCAACTCCGTGAAACGCCGCCGCCCGCACGACGCATGCGGCACCGACGAAATGCGTCACCGGGCCCGATCGCTCGGCCGATCGGAGACCCAGTCTCGGGACGTGGCGTTGCTGCGTGCGGCCCTCTTCATCGATCAGATGGATCGACATTGCGCCCAGCCGAGAGTTGGCGTTGAAACGCTCGACGACCGCTGCCAGCAGGCCCGGGTCGAGGAGTTCAGCGTCGTCGTCGAGGAACATGATGAGGCGCGCGTCAGCTGCGGCTGCGCCGATGTTGCGGCCGCTGGGGATCCCCACGTTCTCGGGCAGCACGACCAGCTGATAGGGCCGATCGGCCTGCGGCGGAGCGGCACCGTTGACCACGAGCACAAGGTGCGGATCGACCTGCTGCTGGGCTCGAACCGATGCGATCGCCCTGGCGAGTTCGGTCGCGCGGGTCCCTTGGGTCAGTACGACGACCGCGATCTCGTGCTTGGGTTCAGGGCGCGCACCCTCCCAGGCCTTCGCCGCCACCTCAGTGGGTGATGTGGGCTGAAGCTTGAGCAGAGCTACCGGCTTGTCTTGAGCCAGCATGGCTAGACCACCTCGGCTCGAGCGGCAGCGGATGCGCCAGCCGACAAGAGACCGGCAGCGGCCGCTGTGGATCGGGTCATGGCGGCGGCGCTGCGCCGGATCAATTCTCTTAGGCCTCCTCGTTGCAAGCCACCAAGCCTTCCTGACTCATTATAATCTTGCCCGCCGTGCTAAATAGCCGGCGAACGTCGAGGGACCGCAGAGCCGCCATTAAGGACGAGCGTCATCCAGAGCCGTGCAGAGCCTGACGGCGCGTTCCAGGCTGTACTGTACCGAGCCGATCGTATGGTTGTCGCTTAAGAATCGCCGATACCCCTACCGCCGTCAGCAATCTCCCGACCCGACCAGAAGTGGACGACCTATGACGAACCGGCCCGACTTGTCCGTGATCATCCCGATGCACAACGCCAGTGCGACGGTCACCAGAGTCGTAGAGTCGTTCCTGGGAATCGACGCGTCGGCAGTCGAGGTGGTCGTGGTCGACGACGCGTCGACCGACGACTCGGTCGAGCGAGTCACCGCCCTCGGACCCGAAGTGATCGTCGAGCGGTTCGAGACCAACCGCGGTGCGGGGATCGCACGGAACCGTGGCTTCGAGCGGGCGACCGGTCGGTACGCCCTCTTCTTCGATGCCGACGACGAGATCCACCCGCTGACCCTCACCTCGGCGATCCAGGCCCTCGACGACACGGGCGCCGACGTCGCAATGATGCCGTACCGATATCGCCGAGGTCACTCCCCGCAGTCCGACGCGATGAACTCCTTCGACGTCGCTGCCTGGAGGCGGTACGCAACCTCACCGCGTCGACTGGCGCGGCTCAGTGACGTACCGCGCCTGCTCGGGTTCTCCAACTATCCGTGGAACAAGGTGAGCCGCACTGACCACTACCGGCAGACAGGTCTGCGGTACGGCAGCACGCCGGTCCACAACGACATCCTCGGCCACTGGCTGACGCTGTTGGACGCGCAGAGCATCCTCCTGCTCGACCAACCCTTGTGCACCCACATCATGAACGAGGGCGGCCGCAACCTGACACACCGGGAGAGCCGAGCCCGGCTCAGCCTGGTCGACGCCTTGGAGGAGACCTACACCGCCCTCGAGGCCCGCCCGGAGAAGCGCAACCGGTTCTCACACCACTACTGGGACTTCGTGCTGCGAGTTGCCGGCTGGGCGACAAAACGGATCACCCCGGAGGTGCTGGACGAATTCAACCTGCGTCTGCAGGAGCATTTGCTGAGGATGGACTTAGGAGACTTCACTCGGATCCGGCTCTGGCGCGACCCCGTATTGGCAACTCGTATCATCCGCCGCGCGCTAACGTGACGGGAGCGAAAGGAGCGATTGTGGCCGACGTGAGCATCATCGTGACCGCTTACAACATCGAGGACTACATCGAGCAGTGTCTCGACAGCATCGCGGCCCAGACGCTCAACGACATCGAGGTGCTGGTGGTCGACGATGGGTCGACCGACTCGACACCGCAGAAGATCGTTGAGTTCTGCGACGCCGATGCTCGGTTCCTACCCGTGTTGTTGCCGGAGAACAGTCCGGGTGGCGTGGCGACCGCTGCCAACGCGGGCATCGACCGGGCGACAGCGCGTTGGGTCGGCTTCGTCGACGGCGACGACTATGTAGAACCGACCATGTTCGAGCGGCTGCTCAGCGCCGCCGCTGGGTGTGACGCGGATCTGGCGATGTGCGATTACCAGGAGGTCGTCGACGGCTCCGGAGAGCTTCGCGACCCGGCTGATGCCCACCGATGGGCCGAACTGGCAGCCTCGTGCTATCAACTGGACGTCCATGCCCGCAAACTGTTCCTCCGGTTCATCGCCGTGCCTTGGCGCAAGCTGTACCGCCGCAGCTTCCTGGAGGACAATGCGATCCGGTTCCCGGTCAGCGACTGTTTCTTCGAGGACAACCCGTTCCACTGGTTTGCGGTGATCTCAGCGCGATCGATGGCTGTCGTCCCCGCGGTGCTGTGCTACCACCGAGTCGCCCGGTCCGGACAGACCATGGCCGCCGCGGACGAGCGGTTGTTCCAGATCTTCCGGCACCACGACGGGATCCACGCCTGGCTCGTCGGGAGACGGCTGCTCGAGGTGTACGAGACCACCCTCATCGGGTGGGTGATCTCGCAGATGGAGTGGATTTCCCGACGCACCCCGCCGTCGTTGCGTCGCAAGTTGTTCGACATCCTGGTGCCGATCTTCGCCCAGTACTCCGAGCCCTCGATCACCAGTGCGCTGCGGGAGGGCAACAAGGGAGTGACCGCGCAGCGGCTGAGCGCTGCGGTGTCAAAGCGTGAGTACGGCAGCTTCGCACACATCCTCGCCAGCCGGCCGGGCTCGAGCAACCCGGTCATCACTGCCGCGTTCCATCTGAAGCATTCCGGGGTGCGGCACACGGCGGTGCTCGGCGGGCGGTACATCCGCAACGTGCTGCATGGAAGCCGGCTCTCGCGGACCGCCAGCCGGGTCGCGCTGGTCGGCCGAGAGCGGCGCCAGCAGGACGTGATGTTCGGCCTGATGGTGATACAGCAGCGGCTCCGCGGTGTGGACAGCCAGCTCGGCGAGATTGAGGGCCGGCTCACCGATATCGAGCACAGCATTGCCAAACTCAGCGCACGACCCGAACCGGCGTCAGGCGTCGACGAACAGGGACGGTATGGCAGTGCCGGTTTTGACCGCCTCGAGGATCCCGTCGGCCGCGGCTAGCGCTTCGGCGATGGTGACGTCCATGTCCAGGTAGCGGTAGGTGCCGAGCCTGCCGACAAAGGTCACGCCGGCCTGGGTCCGAGCCGCGTCGACGTACTGGCGCAGCACGCTCTTGTCGTCCGCCAACCGGATCGGGTAATAGGGGATGTCGCCCTCGCCGGCGAACCGGCTCGTTTCCCGGAAGCACACCGTGCCCTCGTGCTCCTCCCAGGGGGCGAAGTGCTTGTGCTCGGCGATCCTGGTGTAGGGCACATCAAGGTCGCCGTAGTTCATCACCGCACACCCCACGTAGTCACCTGTGGCGCGAATCTCCTCGAAGTCCAGTGTCCGATAACCGAGCCGGCCGAAGCGGTAGCTGAACCACGCGTCCAGCGGTCCGGTCCAGATGGAGTGGTCGAACCCCTCGCGGTCGGCCTCGGTGTAATCGGTCGACAGCCGCACCTCGATCCGAGGGTGGTCCAGGATCGCGGCGACGATGGCTGTGTAGCCGTTCCGTGGGATCGCCTGGTGAGGATGGTTGAAGTAGGAGTCCTCGTAGTTGAACCGCAGGGGCAGCCGCCTGAGCACTGCCGCCGGAATCTCGGTCGGCGGCAGGCCCCACTGCTTGCGGG
>JBKOZG010000107.1:0-8722 GCA_046725775.1 Actinomycetota bacterium
GTTCCGGAGCATGCGGCAGCGCTCGCGCGCCCCAGTCGTAGATCACCGAGGTACGCACGACGAGATCTTGCAGCGAGTGGTTTCGGCCACTGACGAGCACCCAGAGCAGCCCGATCGGAAAGATGACATAGAGGGCGGCACGGACGAAGGAGACGACCGGATGTAGCCGTTGGCCTCTGTGGTTGACGACGCGCAAACCCATGACGTGGTTACCGTACGTGCGACCGCTCCCCCTCCAGCTCACAGCGAGATAGATCGTCAGCAGCAGGCCGCCAGCCGTATACATCACCGCAGGAGACACTGCCGGGGCGCTGAAGCTACGCGGGTTGAGCAGGAAGAGGAATGCGCTGACGCCGAGGTAGCAGACACCTAGCGCGATGATCACGATGCCGAAGTCGATTGCTGCTGCTACGATCCGCGACATCAAGCCCGCGCGGTGACCCTGGAAGGGTCTGGCCTCACGGGGTATCGGGTCGACGTGAGCGCTCATCGCGGCAGCTCTTTGGGCGGCTCCGCCTGACCCCGTGGCGCTGACTCAGGCTCACCCGGTGCGTCGGTGCGTCGGGCGCGGTGCCGACGGATGATGCGGTCGACGACGCGGGCGATCGCTACGTCGGCGTCGATGCTTTGCATCCGTGCGTCGCGGACCACGTCGGAAGCCATCGAGCCGGTCGACTCGCGGATGATCTCAGGCAGGTCGATGCCGTTCACGACCTCCTCGGCCAGGGCCACCAGGTCGAGGCGTTGCACAATCGCGTCGACGTCTACCCGACTGACGATGGCATCGACGTCGATCCTTTCCACAATGGCGTCGACGTCGATGCGCTTTGCGATCGCATCGATGTCGACCTGGGACACGATGGCGTCGATGTCGACTTGGCGCGCTATCGCGTCGATATCTACCTGGCGGACGATCGCATCGATGTCCACCTTGCTCACAATCGCGTCGATATCGACCTGTCGCAGCATCCCGTCAACGTCAACCTGGCGCAGGATCGCGTCGATGTCCATGCGGTCCACGACTGCGGCGATGTCGACTATCGAGACCAGCGCGTCGATGTCGACGCGCTGCTGCACAAGCGCGGTGAGATCCAGACTGTCGAGTACCTCGTCTACCACCGGTGGAACCACAGCCGCGATGATCCGGCTGAGGTCATCGTTCGCCGATGTACGCGCTAGGTGGCCCCGATTGGCGAAGGCTTCGACGACGCGGGCCGGATGCAGGCGTTCGTTCAGAATGGGAGGACGCATGACCAGCCTGCCGACTGGCGCGGCCGCCCGCGCAAAGAGGCGTGTGACCGACACGGCCGCATTCGTCGCCAGTGCTGCCACACCCACTGCCGCGTCAACGGCAGCGGGCACGGTGCGTGCTGACGAGGTTCCGGGGCGCGGCTCCGTCATGCACCCATGATGCTCCCAGCAGCCGCGGCTGGCTTCACCTGCTTGGGGTGAGGTGTCGTCCGCATGGCTGGCCGTCTCACCCTTCGTGTATCGCTCATCCACGGCGATGACCTGGTCGGTGGATTTATGACCCGGCAGTAGCCGGCGGTCCGCCCGCCTCGCGGCCGGGAGTCTCGACGAGTGGACGCGCCTCCGAACGGCCGAGACTGACGGCAACCGCCGGGAACACGATGACCGACAGCACACCCGCGCCGACGAGTGCGGCGGCGTTCGCGGGCAGCATCGTTCCCGACTCCAGACCGATCGTGGCCAGCGCGACGAGCAGCGGCAGGGCGGTCGCGGTCAGCAGCATCAACTGGACCCGACCGCGCATAGGCAGGTCACGCCGATAGAACACCAGGGCGGGAAGGCCGCGGACCGCTAGGAACAGGACGAAGAAAACGACCAGGCGCACGGGTGAGGAGATGATCGACTGTAGGTCGAGGCTCATCCCCGACGTCACGAAGAAGACCGGGATGAAGAAGCCGTAACCCACCGCGTCGAGCTTGGCCTCCAACGAACGCACGTCGCCCGGGTGCCAACGGCGCAGCACCACGCCCGCTAGGAAGGCTCCGAGCACCACGTCGAGCCCGAAATCCGCGGCGATCACGAGGAGAGCCAAGAGCAGGACGATGGTCCAGCGAAGGGTGGTCTGCGACGTCGCGTGCTCACCCTCAGAAAGGATCTCCCTGATCTTCTTGTTGCGTACCAGCCGCGGGATGAAGGTGAATAGCAGCGCGATCCCCGCGATGACGACTAGGGAGAGTAAGCCGAGGAACACGCCCTGGGTGCTGAGAAAGATCGCGACGGCCACGATAGGGAGGAACTCCCCCACCGCTCCGGCGGCCATGATGAACGCGCCGAACCTGCCCTCGAGCATTCGGTTGTCTCGCAAGATCGGCAGTAGCGTACCCAGCGCGGTTGTGGTCAGGCCGATTGCGATTGGCACGAACGCACGGACGAAGCCCGTCGCCGCGAGGGCGCCGGTAACAGCGATCGCGATCACAGCTGTCACCAGCCATGATGTCAACGCCAGCCGTCCGGCCCGCTCACGAAACAGCCCGAGCTCGAGTTCATAGCCCGCCAGCAGAAAGAGGAACCCAAGTCCTACGTTCGATATCAGCTCGATGCCCTCTGGCTCGGCCCAGCCAAAGACCTGCGGCCCGACTAGGATCCCGCCCAGAATGAGGATCACCACTTGAGGCACGCGCAGCCCGGAAAGGAGTCCGGCCAGGATCGGGGTAAGCGCGGCGATCAGGCTGACGATCAAGAGGTCAGTGAGGCTCTGCTGGAGATCCACAGGTGAACACCTTCCTCGACCGACCTCGATGGCCGCACGTGCCGGAGCAGCGGCCTCATTCTGTGCTCACGATAACGGCCGGGATCGGCGGCGCCCCGAACTGAGGATCGCCGCCGCGTCACGGGCTCGACTCTCTGCGCACCGTCCGAAGCTCGGCATCAATCGCGGCGGCACAGTCTCGGAGCTTGGGGAGGAAGGATCTCTGGAGCGTCGCCAGCGGCACTCTGGTCGCATGAGCACTGGTGTTCACGGCAGCTACGACCCGGCTGGCTGCATCGTGTACCGGAACAGCAATGGACCGGACACCGTCTTCGAGTTCTTGGTCGACCAAACACCATCCGCGAGTCCGAGTCCGCTCCACTTCCGCACGCAGCCGGTCGTGATCGACGATCGTGCGGTCGGTCAACGGCGCAAGCGTTGCAGCGTCGAGGTAGGCATCCAGTCGATCGTCTCGAAGCGCGGCAAGGAGCACACGACCCATGGAGGTCGCGTAAGCCGGCAGCCGCGTGCCGACCGACAGCGAAATAGTCATGATGCGTTTGGTGGCTGCGCGCGCCACGTAGACGATGTCCAAGCCATCCAGCACCGAGGCCGAGCAGGACTCGTGTACCTCATTTGCGA
This sequence comes from Actinomycetota bacterium, assembly GCA_046725775.1. GTDB lineage: Bacteria > Actinomycetota > Actinomycetes > Propionibacteriales > Propionibacteriaceae > Microlunatus. Next base: position 3,362 of record JBKOZG010000107.1, read on the forward strand.
GATCGGTGAGATGACTTTGTGCAACATCGGCGACGGAGAGCGACGAAAGGTATGCGTAACCCAGAGTCAACATGCGCGGAGTCAGGTAGAACTGCCGCTCATCGCTGCCGACATATCCCAGGGTCTGCAGCGTGATCAGCGAACGTCGTACGGCGGCACGAGAGAGCCCGGTCTGACGCGCCACCTCTGACAAAGTGAGTCGTGGCCGTTCGGCCGAGAAACAGCGGATCACTGCAATGCCCCGTTCCAGGGAGTGCACGAAGCCGGCCGGATGCTGACTGGACTCGGTCACTGCATCAGCGCTCCTTAGCGTGCGTTCGCATGCCGACCTCTGACCCTATGAGCCTCATCATCATTGACAGTGCTCCGTCTAGGCGAGACGCTTGGAGTTAGTTTGCGCACAATTGTTCGATATGCGAACACCACGCTATAGCACTGGCGCTCGAGGCGAGGAGGAAGGTAAGTCATGAGTTGGAATGCCATGACCTACGAGGGCAAGGACACGATTCTCCGTGTCGTAAGAGATCAGGCCGACGGCTTCTTCAAGCTCGCGGATGCATCGGAAACGTGGACCGCCGATACGGCATGCCCGGAGTGGGAGGTACGCGACATCGTCGGGCACATCGTTGACACCACGGAGACCTACTTCCCGGCGTTCGATGCCGCGCGCAGTCAGGCCGAGGTCGAACCTGCATATGGGTTGGTCGGCATGGCGAAACGCGCCGAAGAGCAGGGCAAGTCGTTCCGGGACCTACCCCAAAAGGAGATGGTCGACAGACTGCGCACCGACTTCGACAAGATGATGGGCATCTTCGATGCCCTTACGCCGGAGGACTGGACAGGGCTGATGGTGCCGCACTTCTACATGGGCCCGGTGCCGGCGTTCTTCTACCCGGCGTTCCAGCTGATGGACTACGGGATCCACTCCTGGGACATTCGCGAAGGCACTGGACGTGAACACGGCCTGCACAGCGATGTAGCTGACCTGCTCGTACCGTTCATGTTCGGGATTTGGGCTGGGACGATCAGCGCGACACCGGACACCGAGCCGCTCAAGATCGGCGTCCGCATCACGAGCGGACCCAACGCTGGTGACAACCGGATGAGCGTGTCGCCTGACGGCATGTCCTACGAACAAGGCGACGTGAGCGATCTCCCAGCCGTGATCGAGTTCGATCCCGGCAGCTTTGTCCTCACCGCCTTCGGACGCTTCAACGGTGGAACCATCCGTGGCGACAAGGAGCTTGCTGACCGGTTCCTCGGCATGTTCTTCCGCATCTAGACGCAAGTTTGGTGCTGGACGCCGCAGCAAGATCGTGTGCGTTTCTCCCGGGCAGACACGGGTCAAGCGCGCACGATCTCTTTGATAGAAGGTGATCATGACCGCCGCCTACCTCTACGACGCCGTACGGACCCCATTCGGCCGGTTCGGCGGCGCCCTTGCCGCAGTCCGTCCTGACGACCTGGCCTCGCACGTGATCACCGCCCTGCTGGAGCGCAACCCTGAACTAGACGGCGGCGCCGTGGACGAGGTGATCTTCGGCAACGCCAATGGCGCTGGCGAAGACAATCGGAACCTCGGCCGGATGGCCAGCCTGCTGGCGGGGCTGCCCGTTACCGTGCCGGCGACTACCGTCAACCGGCTCTGCGGCTCGAGTCTGGACGCGGCCATGATCGCCTCACGGACCATCGAGACTGGCGATGCCGAGATCGTTATCGCCGGCGGCGCCGAGTCGATGACCCGATCGCCCTGGGTGATCATGAAACCGGACCGACCATTCGCCGCTGGCGACCTGACTGCTGTTTCGACCACACTCGGCTGGCGGTTGGTCAATAGGCACATGCCGGCCGAATGGACGACTTCGCTCGGTGAGTCCAACGAGCAGCTGCGGGAAAAGTTCGACATCTCACGCGAGCGGCAGGACGCCTTCGCGTACCGCTCGCATCGGCTCGCCGAGCAGGCCTGGGAGGACGGTTTCTACGACGACCTGGTTACGGCCGTTCCCGACACTGAGCTGACACGCGACGAAGGCGTCCGCGCAGACACCACCATCGAGAAGCTAGGGCGGCTCACGCCTTCATTTCGGCCGGACGGAACCATCACGGCCGGCAACGCCTCGCCACTCAACGACGGAGCGTCGGCGCTGCTGATGGGTTCGGAGAAGGCGGCAGAGGCGATTGGGGGTGATCCGGTTGCCCGGATTGCGGGTCGCGGCGCCTCAGCACTGGAACCGCAGATGTTCGGCTACGCGCCGGTGGAGGCCGCCGAGATCGCGCTGCTGCGCGCCGGAATCACTTGGAGCGAGGTCGGTGCGGTGGAGCTCAATGAGGCGTTCGCGGTGCAGTGCCTGGCGTGCATTGACGCCTGGGGTGTCACTCCGGACATCGTGAATGTCCGTGGCGGTGCAATCGCTATCGGACATCCATTGGGCGCATCCGGAGGACGCATCCTCGCCACCCTGGCGAAGGTCTTGCGGGAGGGAAGCCACCAGTGGGGGGTTGCGGCTATCTGCATTGGTGTTGGGCAGGGCCTCGCGGTGGTGCTGGAGAACCTGAACGCCGAAGGAGCGGCAGCATAGATGGCCACCGTCGTGGGCGACGCTGACGAGGCCGTCTCCGGGATCACGGATGGATCGACGGTGCTGATCGGCGGATTCGGCACGGCCGGGCAGCCGGTCGAGCTGATCGACGCGCTGATCCGCAGCGGCGTCAAGGATCTCACGGTGATCAACAACAATGCCGGCAATGGTCGGGTCGGCCTGGCCGCCCTGCTCGCGAACGGCCAGGTCCGCAAGATCATCTGCTCGTTCCCCCGGCAGGCTGACTCCTACATCTTCGATGAGCTATATCGAGCTGGGAAAGTGGACCTGGAGGTCGTTCCTCAAGGCAACCTGGCGGAGCGAATGCGGGCCGCCGGCGCCGGTATCGGGGCGTTCTTCTCCCCCACCGGCGTGGGGACACCCCTCGCCGACGGCAAGGAACGGCGCACCATCGAGGGCCGGGACTACGTCTTGGAGTATCCGATCAGCGGTGATGTTGCCTTGATCAGGGCATTTCGCGCCGACACTCTGGGAAATCTTGTCTATCGGAAGACAGCGCGCAACTTCGGCCCGGTCATGGCTACGGCCGCGAAGACCACCGTCGTGCAGGTGCGCGAGGTCGTCCAGCCAGGTGAGATCGACCCGGAGGTCGTGATCACTCCCGGGATCTTCGTGGACCGCATCGTCCAGATCGCCGGGATGAGTCCGCTGGCCGAGGCGGGCGCAGCGGGGTGAGCACCCAGCTGTCTTTCGACACGAGCCGCCCGCTCGGCCGAGATGATCTTGCTCGTCTGGTCGCTGCCGACATATCACCGGGGTCGTATGTGAACCTCGGCATCGGCCAGCCCACCCGGGTCGCAGACTTTCTTGCCTCCGATGCCGGGGTGATCCTGCACACCGAGAACGGGATGCTCGGAGTGGGCCCTCAGGCGTACGGTGAGGACATCGACCCGGAGTTGATCAACGCCGGCAAGATCCCTGTCACCGAGACTCCTGGCGCGGCCTACTTCGACCACGCAGCTTCCTTCGCCATGATTCGTGGCGGGCACCTCGATGTCTGTGTGCTCGGTGCATTCCAAGTGTCGTTTGACGGGGATCTGGCCAACTGGCACACCGGAGCTCCCGACGCAATCCCCGCGGTTGGCGGCGCGATGGACCTCGCTCTCGGCGCGAAGGATGTCTTCGTGCTGATGACCCTCTTCAGCAAGGATGGTTCGCCCAAGCTGGTACCGAAGTGCACCTATCCGCTCACCGGCCTCAGCTGCGTCGGGCGTGTCTACACCGATTACGCCGTCTTCCTGCTGACCGATTACGGCGTCGTAGTCCGAGAGACCTACGGGATCGGGCGTGGCGATCTTGCCAAACGGCTAGGGACCGCCTTCCAGGACAGCTAAGTCCTCACCGTCAACCGACCGGTTAGGGCGCCATTGGTCACCGAGTCGCGGCCCACGAGGTTGGTATGTCGGCACCGCCTTCCTGTGAGAGCCGCTGACCAAACCGCACGTACATCGGGTGCGGTACGAACTTGCCGGCTACCAAGCTCTCGCCTTGTCTGAATGTCGTGGCGCGCGCTATGAGGCCCGCCGGGACGAATGAGAATGCGTCACGGAGGTGACCCAAGTCGGCCTCGGAGTTCATCCGCATCAGCAGCAAGTTGTCACATTGGGACAGCACTTCGTCATGCACCTTCAGGGGCCGCTGTGTCGACGTCAGCAGGTATAGCCCGAACTTCCGGCCTTCTGCAGCGATGACTGATGCATGGTTCGTTGCGAGCGCGGTCACTGCGTCGCCCGGTTGACTAGGGCAGACATTGTGAGCCTCGTCGATCACGATGAGGCATGGCTGGCGACGCGACCTGTTGCGCCAAAGCGTGGACAGCACGGCTTCGGACATGAGTCGCTGCTCGTTGATGGTGTCGAGGGAACCCAAGTCGATGACCTGGCAGCGCGAGGTCTGCTCCTCCAACTCCTTGACTAGCGACCTCCCGCGGCCGCGACTCCAGATGGACCAGTCGAAAACACCGAGGTTGGCTGCGCGCAAGCCGAGCCGGCGGGTATCGGGATTGTCCGATGACAACAAAGACTCGGGGCCGCTGATCAGAGCACTGCCTTCTTCGCTGCCAGCAAGGATCCCTGACAGCGCGGCGTACTCCTCCCGGTCGCGGATCGGATCGAGGCCAAGGACGGCGGCCCGGGCAGCTGGATCAAGATCCATGAATTGCACCTGAAGCGGATGCTCCGCTCCAGGGTCGTTCTGCCAAACCGATACCCCACTGGCAGCGGCCGCGTACTCCGCGGCGACTGCCCGGTCGGAATTCTCTCGGACCTCCGCCAAGCGGATGTAGTCGGAGTTGGGATCGAGAATGACCATGCGCAGGCTTGTGCCAAGCAGAAGCTGCTCCAGAACCAGACCGAGTGAGTAGGTCTTGCCGGAGCCGGACTGACCGCACATGAAGGTATGCCGGTTGAAGCCGCCTGCATCGAGCGCTGCAACCACCCCCGGCGCGAGCAGCATCTCCCCGATGGTCAAAAGGGAACGGTTCGGCCGTACTGATTCGAGCCAGGCCTCGACTTCGCCGGATTCTGCCGGTCGAGCGATCGCGTCATGGAACGGCCGCAAATCCCCATCCAAGATCACGCCGTCGCCGCGCGCGAGCCGGATCTGCACATTGGACGTGATGACCTCTAACCCCAGCGCTTGCGCTGTTTCGGAGTCCGAGCGCATGGTCAGGATCTGGCCCAGCCGCCGGGCACCTTCGCCCTCGAGGACGACGTACCCGCCCGTCTGAAACTGCAGATCGTGCAAGGACGTCTGAAACGTA
>JBKOZG010000431.1:0-7357 GCA_046725775.1 Actinomycetota bacterium
GTCGTAGAAGACATCAAGGGTGCCGACGGTGACACCACCCAGGCGCACCGGCAGGCCCAGGACCGCGCGTACGCCGTCCGGTCGGAGCGTGGAGGCAAGATCGGGCCAGCGCTCTTCCGCGGTCACGTCGGTGCTGGCGACAACAGTGTTGTTGACGAACGCCTCGGTGCAGGGACCTTGCCCAGTGTCGCTCTCCACTACTTCGAGCATGCTGGCAGGCCCGTCGGACGCGGCGACATAGCGTGGGACGTTCTGCTCATCAGCCAGCATGATGCCGCTGCCCGTGACACCGAAAAGGCCCACGCACGCCACGGTCACGTGTCGCAGCGCCTCAACCACGCCGGTACCCGGTTTGCGAAGGGTCGCGAGCCGGCGCAGGCTAGCGGCGAGGGCCTCGGGATCAATCGCCATGGCCCGTCCGATTCGCGACCTCGGCGCTAGGGTTCAGTTGCCAGGTTTTCGTGGTCATCGTGCTCGATCATGGTAAACGCGGGGACGTGTCGAGCCGCATCACTGCAGGCTTTCGGGGGGTGCTGCCCTCCCGCCCCTAGGTTGCCCTGCCACAGACGACGTTGCATCGGTCTGCATAACCAGCTCCTCTATGGCAGCTCGATTGTCAGAGTTCAGGATCAGCTCCGAGCGGCTTCGGCGTCAACATGCTGAAGGCTCATGACGTGGGCGATGAAGCCGCACCGAGCGCGGAGCGCTTGGGCCGCGACGATCCGTAAGTGGAGGATGGAGCAATGGCAACACTGTGGTCGTGCCCAAAGTCAGACTGCCCACCGACCGAGATCGCCCCGGTAGACGTGCCGGAGTCCGGCGAAGCGCCCGGCGCTGAGTCGGAACACCCCTTCACGACTGATGAGGTTGCGGCGCTGCTCAATGTTCCGCTTGACACCATCCGCGAGTGGCACGAGGAAGGCACAGGGCCTCCGGGTTATCAGATGCACAAGGAGAGCCATTACCGAAGAAGCGACGTGGTCCGGTGGTTGACCGAGCAAGGGGTAACGCTGGCGGTTTGCCAGAGCGAGTGCAGTAGGACCTACGCGCGAAGCGCGTTCGAGACGATGCCGGGCTCATAACCCGCTCCGCTTGCGAGACACGTTCACTCTCCTATCCGCAAGGAACACACCGAAGATCGGGAGGACCAGGATGTGTGCCGTAGTGCGACTCCACTCGTTTGACCCCATCAAGCTGGCCGGTTCCCCCGCGCTGGAACAGTTCGATCAGATCCACCGGACTCAGCCCGGCTACCCCGGCACCATCGTTGTCGACTTGCAACCAGGTCGTCGCCTGGTGCTCAATCTCTAGGAGACGAGGAGTACAGCGCGGCAGCGTTATCGGTCGTCGGGCCCGAGGTCAGCCGGCTCCTGGAACCGCTCATGTCCCACCCGTCTGAACTCGTTGGCGCGGGGAACCGCAATCTCCACAGATCTAGTCCCAAGCTCCTGAATCTGTAGCACCGGGTGGTCTGTTAGCCGTCCCGATGGCTGTTGGTTGCTGCGGAAAGCAGGGGACATGATGGTGCCGTGCTGCCACGAATCCTTGCTGCGGCCGCGACGGCCTGGAGCGTGGTCTACATGGTCACCTATCTCTGGCTGATCGACGCCCAGGACGGTGCGATCGCCTGGTGGTACGTCGTTTTGATGGTCTTTGCCGCGCTTAGCTTCGCGGCCGCAGCTCTTGGCACTTGGGCGCACACCGGACTGACTGTCGGACTGGTCACATCAGCCCTCGCCATGCTGGTCGCCCTGTTGAGCCTCGGCGCACTGCTCGCACCGAGTATCGTCGCGACCACAATCGCACTCGTCGTTACGCGTCCAGGCGCACACCCACATGCGGCAACGGACGAACCGGCACCGGTGCCCGGGTGAACGGGGCTTCGAGCGAAGCCAGCCACGGAGCCGCCGAGGAGGTGAGCTCGACTTCCGCTTGGTCAGCCGTCGAGATGTCACAAGCATCGGGCAGCGACCGGGCGAGCCGATCCAGCTTGGTCACGATCGAGGTGTCGCCAGCCCAGCAAGCGGCCAGCGCTAGCCGCAATCCTGTGAGGTGGGTTATCCTCCGGCGATGACCCAGCCAGCTGAGACGTCAAGGCCGCCATTGGCGTTGCAAGCGGGTCGTCTATCGACACACCGGTTCCGGAAGTCGGCGTCTCGTTGAGTCGCCCGGCTACTCCGGATGCAGCGGACCGTGGATTGACCAACCGTTGCCATCGTGGTCGGTGAAGAAGCAGAAACGGCCCCAGGAGTAGTCCTGGATCTCGGACACTTCAACATCCCGATCACGTAGGAATGCGTGCACCTCAGCGACGTTCTCGACGTTGAGCTGGACTCCTTTGAGGCAGCCCGGCTGGGAGTCGATATAACCCGTGGTCAAGGCGATCGGCACGGGGAGCCGGGCGGCATCAGCTCCACGAAGCGGTGATTCTCATCGACCTGCATGTCTTGCTCGACGCCAAAACCGACCGGGCGACGTAGAACGTCTTCGCGCGGTAGACATCGGCCACCGGAACGGAGACCAATTCAAGACGCAGATCCATTGCGGCTCCTCCTGCACGACTCTGACATAGGACAGCATCTCCTGTTCGTCCACTTCCAAACGCCCGCTGGTGGGTCGGCTATCGAATGCCTGTCTTCGCATCGTTAGCCGTTCGCGTTCCGGTCGCTTCGTCGGCTGCTTCTGAGATGACGTGGTGCTCGGTTCAGCCAGATGCCGTGGCGCGCGTACTGTGGGGACTACCAGAGAACATTGCTGCTGACATCCGGTTGGTAGGTCCCTGGCGCCCACAATCTGGCCCTTGTAAATGGCCTCTACGGACTTCGACATGCATAGTGACTCGCCAACCGTCCGTGCAGATAACGTGGCGCCCGACCACTGCCGCACTTGCGGACATCCGCTGTCAGCGCACGATGCCATCAGCCTGCGGTGGTGCGCTGCCAGCGAGCTCAGCGGTGCGAACCGAGCCTGCATCTGTTCCGGTGTCGTTCAAGCCGCCCGGGTGCTCGCCCACTACTGACCTCGCCCGGTTCGGCAGTGCGGTCCCACGGCTTTCGAGGGCGAACAAGCCGGTAGCTCACAGACGGCGCCGTCCTCGTGCCCACGGCAGATCGCAGGACATCTCGGAAATTTCCCGGTTCGGAACGTCCGCAAAAGCCACTAACAGGATGGATACCGGTTCTGGCAGGGCTTTGTCTCGGAGTGTGTGACCGAGGCGTCGGCGGTGAGCGACTTCCAGATGGTCAGCGCGTCCGGGCCGATAGCCAGCACCCGCGCATCTCGGAAGTACGGGCTGCACGACCCGGCTGCCCGAACAGCGTCGCGAGTTCGGCAGATGGCGCGGCTGATGTCGATCACGCGCCGGCCGCCGAATGGGGCACGTCGCTTTGCGTCATCAAAAGGATCTTTCGCTCCTTGAGAGGAGCGAAAGCGCCGATAACGACATCACGCCCGGGAACGGCAACCGCGGTTAACAGGGGCCGATACTGCCGTCAGTATCGGGAGCGATAGGGATGGGCTATCAGGAGCCTTAACGGCGTCGCTAACACTTTCCATGATCAACAAGGCTGTGGGATTCTTTCAGTACCCACACTATGCCAGACGGCGGGGTCCGCCACCGAGATCACTGCGGCTTGCCGCCGCCCCTGCGCGTCTGGCTTCGATCACGGCCAGCCAAAACACAGCTCATGCCTTGGGTCGGCGGTAACAGCGAGCGGTCATAGGTTTCTCCCTTCACTTCCTCGAGGATCTTGATCTTGGCTAAAAAGCTCGACCTCTCTTCGCCTCTTTTGATCTTGAGCCTTTCTTCCCTTCCTTTGATCTTGAGCGGAGCTCCTGGAGGATGGCCAGGATGGCTTCGCCGACGCCGATGGTTGCGTTGACATAAGCGGCCGTGATCACGTTGTTGTCAAACGGAATGGAACCAGTATTAGCCTGCGAGTTGATCCGATCGGCGGCATCGAGGAATTCCTTCGCAGCGCGTTCGTGATCGTATGGGGCCTCTAAGTCTCTCTCGGGCCAGGGCACGTCGCCGAAGTTTGGGGGCGTGGTGGTCATAATGTGGTCCTGTCAGTTACAGTGCGGACCCCCGCAGTACCCCCATTTGGTTTCGTGGCAAGTACGGGGGGTTACTGGCCAGTACCGTCTACCCCCGCATTTGTGCCGGTACGCCCGTATCTCTCCCCATACTCCCTTACTTCCCTCAAACCAACATTGACACTTTGGAAAGTGCGGAGGGTTTCGCCCGTGCCGAGTTCATAGACGGAGTTCACCAGTGAGGTCACTCGCGGCGCCCGGGTGGTGTATCAGACGTTGAACCGCTGTGTGAGCGTTGGGTGGTGGAGTTTTCGGCACTGCAGGCCGGGGTGCTCGCCGCTGCTGAAGCCCAGGGCGCCCGGTTGGTCAACATGGAGAACGTCTACATGTACGGGCCTACGGCTGGCTGTCCGCTGACCGAGACTGGCGATTACGCCGCGCACACCAAGATGGGGAAGCTGCGTGGCCAGATGGCCACCGAGCTGCTCGCCGCCCATCGGGCCGGGCGGGTCGCTGTCGCTATCGGACGTGCCTCGGACTACTTCGGACCACGCGGCGGCGCTCAGTCCAACCTCGGCGACCGCCTCTTCCGCGCCGCCCTAGCCGGAAAACCGCCACAGTCCTCGGCGACCCCGACCAGCCGCACACCTACCCGACATCGGCCAAGGCCTCGCCGTTCTCGGCGAGCACCCGAATGCCCCTGGGCAGGTGTGGCATCTCCCTAACGACCCAACCACCCACACCACTCGCCAGCTGGTTGATCTTGTCTTCAGCAGGCAGGCCAGTCGCGTACGCGGCTGCGCCAGGTCAAGCCGCTGCTGATCCGCGTTGCGGCGCTGACCAACCGCACCCTACGTGAGCTGCTGGAGATGCAGTACCAGTCGAGGAACCCTTCATCGTCGACAGCAGCAAGATCACCAACACCCCGGTGTTCGAGCCACGCCGGTCGAGCATGCCCTGGCCGACACCCTCGCGACCTACCGCTCCCCGTCGACCTTCTGACGGGGTCTATCAGGTAAACGGTGGATCTGATCTGGTCGGTGATCATCTTGTTGGGATGCGGCCTGGGAATGTGATCGCGAACGCGTTCAGGGCCGGCTTCCACCTTGTGGCCCATCGTGCCCTACCGCTGCCGGTGGGGTCCAGCGATCGGGTTGTCAGGTAGAGACATTTCAGCGCGGCCTGCTCGTTGGGAAAGTGTCCGCGGACGCGCACGGTGCGGCGGTAGCGGGCGTTTAACGACTCAATCGCATTCGTTGAGCAGATGATCTTGCGGATCTCCACGTCGTATAGTCCAGGAACGGCACAAACTCCGACCAGGCGTTCTGCCACAGCTTGGTGATCGCCGGATAGAGCCGGCCCCACTTCTCGGCGAAGTCGCTGAACCGCGCCCGGGCCTCGGCCTCGGTGGCAGCGGTGTAGACCGGCCGCAGATCGCGGGCGATCTGATCCCAGTACTTCCTCGAGGCGTAGCGGAACGTGTTGCGGATCAAGTGAATGATGCACGCCTGCACCGTGGTGAGCTCCCAGACGGTGTTAATGGCATCCGGCAGTCCTTTGAGGCCATCGCACACGGCGATGCATACGTCGGCAACACCGCGGTTCTTCAGCTCGGTGAGCACCTGCAGCCAAAACTTCGCACCCTCCGACCCGTCACCGACCCACAGGCCTAAGATGTCGCGTTCCCCGTTCACGGTGACCCCGATCACCACATAGATGGGCTTATTGCGGACCTGGCCGTCGCGGACCTTGACCACGATGGCGTCGATGAAGATGACCGGATACACCTCATCCAGCGGCCGGTTCATCCAGGCCGTCATCTCCTCCAACACCTGGTCGGTGATCTTGGAGACCGTCTCCTTCGACACCGACGCGCCATACACCTCAGCGAAGTGCGCCGAAATCTCCCCAGTCGTCAAGCCGCGGGCCGACAGCGACAACACGATCTGGTCCACCCCAGTCAGCCGCCTTTGCCGCTTCTTCACAATCGTTGGAGTGAACGAGGCGTCGAGGTCCCGAGGCACCTCAATCTCGACCGGCCCGATCTCGGTCAGGACAGTCTTGGGCCGGATTCCGTTCCGGGAGTTGCCGCGATTCCGGCCGACCGGGTCGTGTTTGTCGTAACCGAGATGGTCAGTCATCTCCACCTCGAGCGCGGTCTCCAGCACCCGTTTCGTGAGCTGGCTCAGCAGCCCATTCGGGCCCACCAGTTCGATGCCCTTCTCCCGCGCCTGGGCGACCAGCTGCTCAGCGACACCCTGCTCGTCAATCGCCGCTACCGCCGGCTCGTCTTGTGCTCCTGTTTCTGCTGTCACGTCATTGATCGTGTCAGTCATGGTCTGACTCCTTTCGGATTTCAGACCAGCCAGTTCCACCGTTCAACCGACAGTCCCTTCTGACGCTTCTGTGTGGTGTCAAGTGGCCATCGCGGTGTTGAGGCAGCGGTAGAGCTCCCGGGGATGTAGCGCTCGAGGCAGCGGCGGATTTCGGGATCGGTCTTGCCTTCTGGGCAACGGCGGGCGATGTAGGCCCGGGTTCGCTGGCATGTGCGCCAGCGAGTCAAGAGGATGCGTGCATGGCGGCGCGGTTGAGGTGGCGGTCGCCGCCGCGGTTGAGCCGGTGACGGACGATGCGGCCGCTGCTCGCGGGGATCGGACTGGCGCCGGCGAGCGCGGCGTATGCGGCATCGTCGCGGCGGCGGCCCGGGTGAGACCAGGACATGATCGCCTGGGCGGCGCTAACTGGGCCTACGCCGCGTTTGGCCAGCAGTTGCGGCGCCAAGTGGGTGACGAGGTCGGCGAGGTGGCATTTGTTATCGGCGAGTTCTCAGTCGATCCCACCGATCGCGAGGGCGAGGCGGCGGGCCTCGGCGCGCCGGACCGCGTGTTCGCGGGTCTCGTGCTGACCGCCGCGGCGGCGCGTGATGGCAACGAGCTGTTCCGGCGTCAGCGCGCCGCGGGACAGCGCATGGTCGGCGTCGCTGCCGGTGAGCAGTAACGCGCGCAGGCGATTGATCGTCCGAGTCTTGGCTGTGGTGAGTTCCCGGCGAGCGCCGAGCAGAATGCGTAGCGCCTCACGGTCACCGTCGGCGCGCGGCGTGGGCAGCCGGTCGGCGTCCAGGCGCGCGCGTGCAACGCGGCCAGGTGGGCGTCGATCGGGTCGGACTTGCCCCGGCGCCGCTCCCCGGCGGGGACGTTCGATCTCCACCACGGTCAATCCCGCGGCTTGCAACACTCGGGCCAGTCCGATTCCGTAGCTGCGGGTGCCCTCGAGCCCGACCACCATCCGCAGGCCGGGGGCATGCTCGGCGACCCAGGCGATC
>JBKOZG010000172.1:0-4580 GCA_046725775.1 Actinomycetota bacterium
GCGAATACTCGCTCTGCAGCGCGCTGACCGGCTGCACGGCGTGGGCGCGTCGGATGGCCTCAACCCCTGCTTCGGACATCCCGAAGTGCGCGACCTTGCCTGCGGCGATGAGCTCCTTCACCGCACCGGCGACCTCCTCCATCGGCACGTCCGAGTCGACGCGGTGCTGATAGAGCAGGTCGACACTCTCCACGCCCAACCGGCGCAGCGAATCCTCGACCGTCGCCTTGATGTGCTCCGGCCGGCTATCGAGTCCGGTGGAGCTGCTGCCGTCGAAGGAGAACCCGAACTTAGTGGCGATGACAACCTGCTCGCGGACCGGAGCCAGGGCCTTGCCGACGAGTTCTTCGTTGGTGAACGGGCCGTACACCTGGGCGGTATCGAAGAAGGTGATGCCGAGGTCGACCGCGGCGCGGATGAGGGCGATGCCGTCCTGCTCGCTGACGGCTGGGCCGTAGCCGTGGCTGAGTCCCATGCATCCCAGTCCGACCGCTGAGACTTCCAGTCCGCTGCTAAGAGTGCGGTTGATCACTGTTCTGCTCCTTAGGAGTATTTGGGGCGTGGCTCGGTCTGCAAGCGAGGCGTGCGGCGATCCACGTTCTCGACGTTAGAACTCACCTGCGTGATGAAACAGGCACTGCTGGTACGCGCGAAAGGGCGGCTCATCACAGTCGGGGAGCAACCTCTGCGGCTGCTAAAGACCGCTGACGCGTGTACCGGCAGTACCTTCCTCGGGCTGGCGGCCAGCTCGTAGTGTCAAGTTGTGGACCCCCAAACCGTGCACGACTTCCTGGCCAGCCGCCGAGCGCGGATCACCCCGGCGCAGGCCGGGATGCCGACCTACGGCGAGAAGCGGCGGGTGCCGGGGCTGCGGCGTGAGGAGGTCGCCTCGCTGGCCGGGGTGAGTTTCGACTACTACGCCCGCCTCGAGCGCGGGAATCTGTCGGGGGTCTCGGACTCGGTTCTGGAGGCGCTGGCCCGAGCTTTGCAGTTGGATGAGGCCGAGCGGCAGCACCTGTTCGACCTCGCCAAGGCCGCGTCCGTCCCAGCTTCACGGTCCCGTCCGGCCAAGCCGCCGGTGACGCGGGTCCGGCCGGCGGTGCTCAGCATCCTGAGCGGGATGACCGGCACGCCAGCGTACGTCCGTAACGCGCGGTTGGACATCCTGGCCGCCAACGACTTGTGCCTGGCCCTCTACGACGGCGTCCTGGTCCCGGACCAGTTGCCGTTCAACCTGGCCCGGTTCGTGTTCCTCGACCCCTATGCCAAGGCCTTCTTCTTGGACTGGGACACCATTGCCCAGGAATGGTCGGTGCGTTGCGCACCCAGGCCGGCCGCGACCCGACCGACCGCAGCCTCAGCGACCTGATCGGGGAGCTGACAACGCGCAGTGATGGTTTCGCCGCGCGGTGGGCCCGGCACGACGTTCGGCTGCACCGCACAGCCCGCAAACGGTTGGGCAACCGGGTGGTCGGGGAGATCGAGCTGACCGGTGACGCCCTCGACCTGGCGAGCGACGGGCTGACCATGATCGCGTACTCCGCCGCGCCGGGCAGCCAGGCCGAGGACCAGCTGAAGCTGCTGGCAGCCTGGAGCGCCACGACGCATACCCCTGCCTCGAAGCCCGCTGAGATATCGCCACCCGGCGACGAACCCGGCTGACGTTGGCCAGAGTTGCGTACGGAACGGCTTCGCGACGGAGGCTACCAAGTCGCCGGATCAGGTCGACTCAGCAAATCTCAGTACGTGATGAAGCCATAACGCTGGCCGCTCGCGGTGGATCGTGTGACCACTCTCCAGGACGGCGATGTGATCGGCGGGGAGCAGATTCATCAAGACCGACCGATCGGGATCCGTGAGCGCCGAGTCGTCGGTCGCGGCGAGCAGCTGCACCGGTACGGGGCAGTCCCGGACGAGTGCCTGAAGGTTCCACCGATCGGTCCTCAGTAGTCGGGCAACCCGTACGACGTCGAGCATCAGCCGGTTCTTGACCGAGTTCTCCGCATCCCAGTGAGACCACATCGGGTTCTCCTCTAATAGCGCCAGGACGGTCCCGGCGGGATCCGCGCGAGCAATCCGCACAGACTCTTCCACGATGTCGGCGACGTTGCGAGGGTCTAGCGACCCGCCAAGGCCAGGGGGATCCTCAACTACCACACGCTCGCAGTACTCGGGCGCGAGCCCGACAAGAGTCATGGCCACGATCGAGCCGAGCGAATGACCAGCCAGGACGTTCACAGGCCCTGGTATCTGTGCGAGGACGTCTTGAGCAAGGTCAACAATCGTGAGCGCACCGGGGCCGGCAGCGTGACGTGACCCGTGACCCAACATGTCGACCGCGTGTACCTGCCACCCGAGGTCCTGCAGGTCCAGCTTGAGCCGCCACCACGTCAGCTGGCTGGACTGCACACCGTGGAGGAGCACTATTGACCGCTTCTCCGTCACGCACGCCATTCAACCCAAGACCAACGATGGCCAGTCATCCGCATGCCTTCATGGGACACGCTAGGGCCACGCGCGCCATCATCAGGGGGCTCAACCAGGGCAGGCGGGTCGTCATATCGCTGCCCGCTTGGCGTGAGCGGCCGGCCCCGGATGTCGTGGGCCCGTGGAGGCCCGAAGGAGCCGCGGTTGATCGACGCTGAGCGGGGACGTTCTGGAAAAGGGCGTCTGACAAGGGGTAATTCTCTGGAGCGGATGACGGGAATCGAACCCGCACTGTCAGCTTGGGAAGCCGGTGAATCCACTCGTCAGGTCGTGTTTCAGGCTCAGACATGGCCGTTTGAGGGCCCGTTTCGTGGCTTTTTCCGGAGGGTCGGGGCCCGTGGGGGGCCCGAGCAGTTGATCAATATGGCCACCGGCCGGTCAGAAGCGATTTTGCCGCACTGCTGGTGACCGCAGTTGACCGCTCGGTGTGGCCGCGTTGGGCACGTTCTGGGCACGCGGCGGCAGAGCTGTTCGATCTCCGATAGGGAGCCACGGCCCGCGTGCGAGGAGACATCGTCTGCGACCGCATCGTTTCCAGGATTAGTCCTTCGGGGCTAGGGCCTCGGGGTACCCACGCCCGAATGCCTCCATGCATACAGGGCAAACCCCTTCCGCTGTGGGATCAAACATCTCCGTCAGGATCAACCTCAGCCGTGTGCCGCACCAAGCCGAATGAATCTCGTGCGAAGTCGTCGCGTACAGAAACCTAGGCGGATGTCGCCGGGGCGACCACTCTGCGTGGACAAGCGAGCCGCGCGCCGGTGCCAGCACATGCGCTGACTCGATCCACTCGACCCCAGCCCGGAACTGCCTCGGGTCGGATGCTTGACACAGGATCTCGCCTCTTGGACACATGGAATTGTGTATCAGGCGGTGGCTAGCGGCACGCGCTGCCTTGGGACCGAATGACTGACGACCACTGCCTTATCAGAGTGGTCTGGACATGCCCTCTGTTGCAGACCGCCGCCATGCGAAGGGCTGCACGCTGCTCCGGCGGGTGCTGACGGGCCTCCTGTCGCACACCCCCGCTGCTTTCTTGCTGCTTGCCGTCCGGTGAGGTCTGCATTATCAGGGACGTCTCGCGGGACCGGGCACCAACTCAGCTTCAGCGGAAGGTTTTGCCGCGGGTCTGTGAGGCTTCCGTCTTGTGTCGATACGTCGGCATGCAATAGGACTGCCATGAGTGGTTCCGGCCAAGGAGAGGATTGCCATGCCCAAGGTATTCGGCCTGCATGAAATCGAGCTCCGGCCGGATGTCGATCCCGCAGAGTACGAGCGGTACTTCGCCGAACAGGCCGCGATGCAGCCCACGCTTCAGGGCTGGACGGCCAAGCTCCTTAGAGCTGATCGAGGCCCGCGCGCCGGGAAGTTCCTCGTGCTTTACGAGATCGAGAGCGTCGAGGCCGCGATCGGTACTTTCCCAATGAGGGACAGCCTTCGGAGGAGTTCACCAGCTTCCTCGACCAGCACCCCAAGGTCGCAGCGGCCTGGGAGAAGTCGACCACCTTGGAGACGGCCGACATCGCGACGGACTACCTCCTGTGGCTGAGTAGTCAGCTGTCGTGACTCCCTAGCAGGCCGCGGGACTTGGGCGTTCGCTCGTGCCGTGCAGCGCCGGTACCCAGTGCGCGGTTCGATCTGGGTCAACGCTTATCTCTTGGATCCGTCCCCGCGTACGCTCTTCGCTGTGGCGACGATGACGGCGATCGTTCACGACGATTACGGCACTTTCCCCGAGGACGTCCTCCGGCTCGAGGAGGTAGGCAAGCCGACGATCGCAGTCGACCAGGTCCTGGTGCGAGTGCACGCGGCGAGCGTGGACAACCGGGGCACGTGGCACATCATGGCCGGCCTGCCATACCCCGATTCGGGTCGCCGGTTTCGGACTCGGCAGGCCGAAGTACCTCAACCCGGGGCGAAGTCTGGCCGGAACGGTCGAAGCCGTCGGCAACGACGCGACTGGCTTCAAGCCGGGTGACGAAGTTTTCGGCATCTGTGACGGCTCATTCGCAGAGTATGTAAGCGTTCGAACCGACAAGCTCGCACCCAAGCCGACGAATCTTTCCTTTGATGCGGCGGCTGCCGTGCCGATC
>JBKOZG010000297.1:0-3624 GCA_046725775.1 Actinomycetota bacterium
ACCGAACGCCTTGGACGTCCAGGTGAACGAGGTGCCCGCGTCGGGCATGACCCGGTTGAACTCGCGATAGGCGTACGCGGCGAAGAACATCGGCAAGAAGCCGGCGATGATCACCACCGGTGTCTGGGCGCCGACGGCGGCAGCGAGTAAGCCGAGTGTGGCCGTCAGTGCATATGCCGGCGCCACCGATGAAATCCCGAGCATGGTGCCGCCGAAGAGACCGACGACATTGCTCTTCAAACCCTTTTCTGCCATCTCGTCGACCATTCTCGAGTTGGAATTGTGAGTTATGACGAAAAGATCAACCCTCGAATCCGTGGTACTGCATGACGTGCTTGATCCGGGTGTACTCCTCTAACGCGTAAGAGGAGAGGTCCTTGCCGTAGCCGGAGTGCTTGTAGCCGCCGTGCGGCATCTCACCCACTAGCGGGATGTGACAGTTCACCCAGACACAGCCGAAATCCAGGCGGGCTGACATACGGGCCGCGGTGCCGGCGTTTGAGGTCCAGACAGAGGAGGCCAGCGCGAACTCGCTGTCATTGGACAGCCTCACTGCCTCGTCCTCGTCGCTGAACGGTTGCACCGTGATCACTGGTCCGAAGATCTCCGTAGTGATCAACTCGTCGCTCTGCCGCACGTCGCAAATCACCGTTGGCTCGTAGAAATATCCGCGCTCGCCAACCTGCTTTCCGCCGGTGACGATCCTGGCATGCTCGGGAGCCCGGTCCACCATGCCCGAGACATGTCGCAACTGATTGGCATTGTTGATCGGCCCGTAGAAGAGATCCTCATCATTTGGGTCATAGCCCGTTCGCGTCCCCGACGCTGCCCTGCCAAGCTCTTCCACGAAATCGTCATAGATGCCGGACTGGCAGACGACGCGGGTTGCGGCCGTGCAGTCCTGGCCGCCGTTGAAGAGGCCGGCTACCTTGATGCCCTCGACGGCCGAGGGCAGATCGGCATCGTTGAAGACCACGACGGGGGCCTTACCGCCCAACTCGAGATGGGCGACCTTGACGTCGGCTGCCGCCGCCGTCGCCACTGCGATGCCGGCTCGCGTGGAGCCAGTGATCGAGACCATCACCGGGATCTTGTGCGACACCAACGCGGCACCGGTATCCCGATCACCGCAGACCAGGTTTGTCACGCCCTTGGGGAAGATCTCCTGCATCTTCTTGACCATCCACTCGGCCGAGGCAGGTGTGGTGTCCGACGGTTTGAGGACGACCGTGTCGCCTGCGGCGAGCGCGGGCGCGAACTTCCAGACCGCCATCATCATGGGGTAGTTCCACGGCGCTACCTGGCCGACGGGACCACGGGGCTCTCTGCGGATGTAGGAGGTGAAGCCCTTCATGTATTCGCCGGCAGACTTCCCCTCAAGGACGCGCGCGGCTCCGGCGAAGTAGCGGATCTGGTCGACCATGGGGATGATCTCCTCCGACAAGGTCACTGAGAACGGTTTGCCGGTGTTCTCACTCTCGATGCGCACCAGCTCCTCGGCGTCTGCCTCGATCGCGTCGGCCAGCCGCAACAAGAATCGCTGGCGCTCGCTCGGCGTGGTCCATCGATATGCCTCGAACGCCGCCGCCGCCGCCTGGAAAGCAGCGTCTATATCTTCTGGGCCGGAGTTGGGCGAGGTCGCATACGCCTCGCCAGTGGAGGGGTTGATGATGTCCAAGGTGTCACCCGACTCCGCCGGGCGCTCTTCACCATTGATGATGTTCGAGAAGACCTTCTTCTCTGTCATGGCCGTACCTTTCAGCCTTGTTGGTTCGAAAATCCCATCATCGCCCCGTATGTTCAGGGTGGCTATGGCCACCCATGCTGGACATGGTGTTCGGGGCATCGAGGGAGGGGTTCTGGTCAAAGAAGCCGAACGGCTTGAGCCAGAACGAGATGATGTCGACTGGCATGATCGGCCAGTCCTCGATTCGTGTGATGTGGTGGATGCCGAAGACGTACCAGAGCACTAGATCGGTTCCCACCAGCGGCGCATTGTCCGCGATCCAGCGAGTGATGCCGGTGTCCTCACTCGACTGGGTTGGATAGTCACCGGCTGGCCAGCGCTCGGCATCGTCGTACGCGGTCACCCAGACCGTGTGGGCAATGACCGGGGCACGCTGGTATACCGGCGACGAGGAGTCCAGCATCGATGGGATTGCCGCCCCGGGCACCAGCTTGTAGGCGGTGTTGCTGCCGTGCCGGTTCACCTTGTTCGGGTTGATCACCTTCCAAACTCGCTGCGTCTCCCAATTGAAGTCCCTGGCCGACTGGCTCTCCGACTCGATGGTTGTCGTCTGTGTGGACAGCGCTAGCCCATATGGGTTGTCCTCGATGATGGGCGCCGCGACCGAGTCCAACTCGACCACGGTGTTCTCTTCGCCGTCGATGTCCAGGTCGAGTTTGGCGACGATGAAGTGCTGGTGGAATGGCGCGTACGTCCGCGTGTCGACTGTCGTGCCGTACGGAGAGCTATCGCCATCGGTCTGCATGGGAGTTGTCACCATCAAGCCGGAAGCCCGTACCTCGCACTCGATGTTTCCGTCCTGATAGAACCTCCAATAGACCAGGTACTCATAGTTGGCCACAGTGACATGTGCCGAGACGACCATCCGGCGCATTCGACGGACCTGGGCGCCAGTCTCGGCATCAACGTGCTTCCACAGCACAGCGTTGTCTTCCTCATGGAGGCACACGGCGCGCGGGATCTCAACTGGCTCGGCCCGCGAGTCGGGCACCACGGCGTCGACGTAGGCAACCTCCCCCAAACAGTCGCAACCCAGCTCAAGCGAGGTGGTCATGTAGCCGAGCCCCCACTCGCCGATGTCGAACGCGGTCCGCCGGTAGTGGTCAAAGCCCGGGTCCCGGTATGGCACCACCATCTCCGCAAACGACATCCGATATGCGACGTCTCGCTTGGTTCCCTGATCGTCGAAGGCGACCTGATAGATCACCGGACCTTCGCGATAGTTGAAACCCAGTCGCATCGACCAGTTCTGCCACCGCAGCTCGTTGCCGTCGACGGTGAAGGAGACCCCCTTGGGCTGGCTGATCTCCAGCGGCTTGAGATCGGCACGCTCCTGCGTATCGCGTACTCGCGGATCGTATTCGCCGTCGACCTCCGGCAGACCGTAGTCGAATTGATCTTCGATCTCGAGCACCTCGAGCGAATTCATGTCGACGATGATCTTGAGTCCGGCAATCGGGTGTGCGTACGGATTCCCCTCGGGCTTCTCCCGCATCCATAGGTCACACCACCCGAGCCGCCGATCGCGCCACTGCTCGGGCATCATCGCCTTGCCATATGTCCAGACGTCGAACAGCACCAGCGACGGATCGGTAATCCCGCGGGCCTTCAGTGTGGCCAGCACGCCCTCGTGTTCATGCAGGGCGTGGTCGACCTCGTGATACTCGTCGATGGTGAAGTTGGGACACACACCCGGCTGGTGAGTCCATGAGTCAACCCGATCACCGACGAGGTCAACCACTGCCTCGTAGGTCTGGTTTGTTTGCCGATCCCACAGGACCGAAAGCGACCGCCGCGGCACTGCATCACCCGACCTCCACGCCTTCACCTCAGTCTTTGCCGGTTCCTTGAGTTCGACTGAGGCGAACCGCCAGGAG
>JBKOZG010000123.1:0-16034 GCA_046725775.1 Actinomycetota bacterium
ATCTGGTACAGCGCCTGGGTGACCCGCTCGGCCTGCGCCGGACCGACCCTGGAGAGCAGTTCCTCGAATCGCGTTGGCACAACCTGCCACGAGACGCCAAACCTGTCCTTAAGCCAGCCGCACATCGACTCCTCGCCGCCTCCGGCAGTAAGCGCCGTCCAGTAACGATCTACTTCAGCCTGGTCCTCACACAGCACCATGAACGAGATCGACTCGTTGAACCTGAAGTCCGGGCCGCCGTTAAGGGCGACGAACTTGCTCCCGTTCAACACGAAGTCGACGGTCATCGTCTGACCCGCCCGATCTCCCGTGGGGTACGGCGTCACCTTGCCAACGCTCGAGTTCGGAAAGATCCCTGCGTAGAACCTCGCCGCGTCCTCGCCCTCGGTGTCAAACCACAGACATGTGGTGAACGCGTCCATCACTACACTCCTTCGTCGGTTGACCTTCTAACGATGCACCCGGCACCGCCCTCCCCCACTTAGACCCGGCGAAACCTCCAAACTCATCGCGCATCCTCTCGGCAGCTTCCTGCGGCATTAGGTTGGATGGAATGAAGATCACCTTCGAGCTGGGCGATATCACCGAACAGGACGTCGATGCCATTGTGAACGCAGCCAATCACACCTTGATGGGCGGCGGTGGGGTTGACGGGGCAATTCACCGCCGGGGCGGTCCGGAGATCCTGGCTGAGTGCAAGAAGCTTCGCGAGAGTCGGTTTGCGGATGGATTGCCGATCGGCCAAGCTGTCGCTACTACCGCTGGACGCCTCACGGCGCGCTGGGTCATTCACACCGTCGGGCCGACGTACGCCGAGTCCAAGGACAAGTCGCAGCTACTCGCTGATTGCTTTCGCAATTCGCTGCGGATCGCCGACGAACTGGGTGCCGCCACTGTCGCGTTCCCAGCGATCTCGACCGGCGTGTATCGCTGGCCAGTCGATGATGCGGCTCGCATTGCCCTGGCAACGGTACGGGCCAGCGATGCGCAGGTGAATGAGGTGAGGTTCGTGCTCTTCGACCAGTCCGCGTACGACGTGTTCACCGCCCAAGCATCGACCAGCGAGGGTTAGTCCCGGGAACCGCCCTATTGCCTGTATCCACGGTGCCGTAGGACCCTGGAGATGTGCGTACTCTGCTCAACATCATCTGGTTCGTCTTCAGTGGCTTTTGGCTCTGGCTCGCCTACATGCTGGCAGGGATCATCTGCTGTCTGTTGATCATCACCATCCCGTGGGGGATTGCGTCGTTCCGAATGGCGAGCTATGCGGTCTGGCCGTTCGGCCGGGAGCTGGTCGACAAGCCAAACTCAGGGATCTTCTCCTTCCTCGGCAATGTCATCTGGGTCATTGTCGCCGGCTGGTGGCTTGCGCTG
This sequence comes from Actinomycetota bacterium, assembly GCA_046725775.1. GTDB lineage: Bacteria > Actinomycetota > Actinomycetes > Propionibacteriales > Propionibacteriaceae > Microlunatus. The sequence goes on from JBKOZG010000123.1 coordinate 1,375, forward strand.
ACTCACATTGCCACCGGAATCTTGCTGTGCATCACCATCATCGGGATCCCGCTGGCGCTTGCTAACTTCAAGCTGATCGAGGTCTCACTGATGCCCCTCGGTAAGCAGATCGTCCGCAAGCCTCCGCGCTCTGCGCCGGTGCCTGTACAGCGCCCGCGCCCAACTACCGGCGCACCTTCTCAAACGCCGTAATAGCCTGATCAAGATCATCGCGGGAGTGCGAGGCGGACATCTGGGTTCTGATTCTCGCCTTGCCTCGCGGAACGACTGGGTAGGAGAACGCCCGGACATAGATGCCCTCGGTCAACAGCCGGTCCGCCATTTCGGCAGCTGCGACCGCATTCCCAATCATGATCGGCACAATCGGATGATCAGATTCCGGAACTTCGAAATCACGCGCAACCATCTGCCATCGGAAGTACGCCGTATTCTCACGTAGCCGTTGCAACAGCTCGCCGGATGTCTCCAGCAGATCTAGCGTGGCAATACCTGCAGCTGCGATAGCGGGCGCTAGGGAATTGGAGAAGAGATACGGACGGGACCGCTGCCGCAGCATCTCGACGATCTCGGCATGAGCGGCGGTATAGCCTCCGCTCGCGCCCCCCATTGCCTTGCCAAGTGTTCCGGTCACAATATCTACGCGATCCTGGACACCGAACAGTTCAGGAGTACCCGCACCGGTCGGCCCAACGAAGCCCACAGCGTGCGAGTCGTCGACCATGACCAGCGCGCCATAACGCTCGGCAAGTTCCACGATGGCGTCAAGGGGCGCGACGTAGCCGTCCATGGAGAACACTCCATCGGTTGCGATCAGCCGGTGCCGTGCGCCCTGCGAGTCTTGCAGCTTGGCTTCGAGGTCCGCCATGTCTCTGTTGGCGTAGCGCATCCGAGTGGCTTTGCACAGCCGGACGCCGTCGATGATGCTCGCATGATTCAGCTCGTCGGAGATGACGGCATCGCCCGGCCCGAGCAGGGTCTCAAAGAGACCACCGTTCGCGTCGAAGCAGGAGCTGTACAAGATCGCATCCTCAGTGCCCAGGAAGTGCGCGATGCGGCGCTCCAGCTCCTTGTGAATCTCCGCGGTGCCACAGATGAAGCGCACCGAGGCCATACCGAAGCCCCAACGATCAAGCGCCTGCTGGGCAGCGGCGATCATGGCTGGGTGATCAGCAAGGCCGAGGTAGTTGTTTGCGCAGAAATTGATCAACTTCTTGTCGCCGACGGTGATCCGTGCCGACTGCGGTGAGCTGATCACTGCCTCGCCCTTGAACAGACCTTCGGTCTTCAGCGCCGCCAGATCATCAGCGAGCTGGTCTTTGACAGTGCCGTACATGATCCTCCTATCCGCCCCAGCTCATGATCACCTTTCCACCCTGGCCCGAACGCGCCGCCGCAAAAGCGGCCTCGTACTCGGTGTAATGGAAACGATCAGTGATCACTCCCGAGATGTCGAGTCCGCTCTCCAGCAGAACCGACATCTCATACCAGGTCTCAAACATCTCACGGCCGTGGATGCCCTTGATGGTCAGCATCTTCAGCACGATGGCAGCGACATCGACACTGATCTCGGTCGACGGCAAGCCCAGCACAGCGATCCTGCCACCATGCGTCATCTGTGTGATCATGTCGCGCAGCGCCTCTGAGCTGCCGGACATTTCAAGCCCGACATCAAAACCCTCACGCATGCCGAGCTCGCGCTGCGCCTCCCCAACATTTTGGCGGTCGGTGTTCACAGCCCGTGTGACGCCAAGCTTGCTCGCCAGCGCTAGCCGCTCGTCGCTGAGATCGGTGATTACGACATGCCGTGCACCCGCGTGTTTGCTGACCATTGCCGCCATAATGCCGATGGGTCCTGCCCCGGTAACCAGGACGTCCTCACCGAGCATGGGGAAGGCAAGCGCGGTGTGAACCGCATTGCCAAAGGGGTCGAAGATCGCAGCGACCTCTGGATCGATGGGTTCGCGGTGCACCCAGGCGTTGCCGGACGGGAAAGCGAGGTATTCGGCGAAGGCCCCAGCACGGTGGACGCCAATGACTCGGGTGTGAATACACAGATGGCGCCGCCCGGCCCGGCAGTTGCGACACCGACCGCAGACCAGGTGTCCTTCGCCGCTGACTAGATCGCCTACTGCAACGTCGCTGACGCCCGAACCGATCTCGACCACCTCGCCGGAGAACTCATGGCCCACCGTCACGGGCGGCTGCAGAGTCTTCTGCGCCCAATCGTCCCAAGACTCGATATGCAGGTCGGTGCCGCAAATCCCCGTCGCCCTGACCTTGACCAGCACATCGCCTGCCCCGACCGCCGGCAGAGGAACATCGACCAGCTCCAGCCCTGGCCCCGGTTTCGTCTTCACGAGGGCTTTCACTAGCTACCTCCCACACCGCCACACTGCCACACTTCATCGCGCCGACAAGGCGGCAACACCTCGCGTTACTTACCGTCCCTCGCGTTAGCTGGGACAAGCGTCGAGGTGCCACAAAAGGCCACGACGTGATTGCGTGCGCGAGCGTGGCAAAGCCGTTGCGCGAGCGTCGGAGGGCGCGCTGAGGAGTGCAGGAGCGATGAGCGAAACACACCCGGTTAGCACAAGTCATCTAGGCATTTGAGCGTGTGTTTCGCGAAGCGCGACGAACGACTCAGCACCAACGCCCGTGCGCGAGCGCCACCTCATACCAAATGGGTGAAGCTCCGGTCAAGTATGAGTTGACCGGAGCTTCGGGCCACATGCGAGCCGAAGCTCGCGGGTGTGGCGTAGACCAATTAAATGCCTACTGGCACCCCTTGGCAATAGGCTCTGCCGTCTTTTTTTCGTCATCGGCGTGTCACGCGGAATTAACGGCGTGTCGAAACAATTGATACCAACTAGGGGCCCGGGGGCGTGTCGTTGCGGGGTTCAAATGAGCCCAAGCAGCAGACTGAGAGTGCCCTTCCAGGCCCTGCCGGGTATGAGCCGGCAGGGCTCATTCGTTCTGGCCTTCACCGGGGGCAGACTGGAACGGTGCCGGTCAGTGTCTTCGATCTCTTCAGCATCGGCATTGGTCCATCCAGTTCCCACACCGTTGGACCGATGCGTGCAGCGGGTCGCTTCGTCGCTGCGATGGTGCGCGACGGCGTACTCTCCCGTACCACACGCGTTCGCTCCGAATTGTTCGGTTCACTGGGCGCGACAGGGCATGGCCATGGAAGCTACAACGCCGTGTTGTTCGGCCTGGAGGGCGAGGAGCCAGAAACCGTCGACACCGCAAGCGGCCCGGGACGAGCTGACGAGATCAGGCGAACGAGGCAACTGCGGCTCATGGGCACCCACCCAGTCGCATTCGATCCTGAGGACGATTTGATTCTGCATCGCCGTCGTTCGCTGCCGTTCCATCCCAACGGCATGACCTTCACCGCGTACGACGACGGCCAGGTGCTGTGTGAGCGTACATATTACTCGATCGGCGGTGGGTTCGTTCTAGACGACGACGGGTCCGGACACCCACAACTGCTGCCCGACCCGACGCCGGTGCCATATCCGTTCCGCACCGGCACCGAACTGCTGGATTTCTGCAACCAGGAGAGCATGAGTATCAGCCAAGTGATGCTCGCTAATGAATGTGTACGACGCTCCGAGGCGGACGTTCGTGCTGGCCTACTCAAGATCTGGTCGGTTATGGCCGAGTGCATCGAGCGCGGTTGCGCAACCCCCGGAGTGCTCCCAGGTGGCCTCAAAGTCCGGCGTCGTGCGGCGGAGATATTCCAGCGGCTCGCCGAAAGCGCAGGCAGTAATGAAGTCGATCCGCTTGCCGCTATGGACTGGGTGACTTTGTGGGCGCTGGCCGTCAACGAGGAGAACGCCTCCGGCGGGCGCGTGGTTACTGCACCGACCAACGGTGCAGCCGGCATCATTCCGGCCGTCTTGCACTACGCGGTCACGTTTGTACCCGGCACCGGCGACGACGCCATCGTCAACTTCCTGCTAGTCGCCGGGGCCCTCGGAGCGATCTACCAACAAACTGCGTCGATCTCCGGCGCAGAGGTCGGCTGCCAGGGCGAGGTCGGTACGGCATGCTCGATGGCGGCGGGTGCACTTGCGGAGATCCTCGGCGGGACGCCGGAGCAGGTGGAGAACGCGGCCGAGATCGGCATGGAACACAATCTCGGCCTTACCTGCGATCCTGTGGGTGGACTGGTCCAGATTCCTTGCATCGAGAGGAACGCCGTCGGCTCGGTGCAGGCGATCACCGCGGCCCGGCTGGCACTCCATGGCGACGGCGAGCACACCGTCAGCCTCGACAAGGTGATCAAGACCATGATGCAGACCGGCGCGGACATGAAGATCAAATACAAGGAGACCGCGCGCGGCGGGCTAGCTGTGAATATAGTGGAGTGCTGAGGAATCCTGGGTCGCCGCTCACAGTGGTCGTCGACGCCTGTCGGCTCTGAACGGACGCGACTCGTAATCCGGCACCGCGCCAGCGATCTGCAAATTCTTTGGCTACACCAGGCTTGACGAAGAAGTGGTGGCGTCGTCGATCTTGAATCGTGGCGCGCCACACGGGTATCGGGTGCGAGCCCCTGCCCAGGAGAGCGCCGCTGCGCTAGTGTTCTGACCAGCACGGGGTTCCCGCCCCGGGCTGCGAATTTCCACTACGGATCGTCGGGCACGTACCTGCCCGTGGAAAGGAAGTGTGGCGTGGCCACTGTTTCATTCAAGGACGCGACTCGCGTCTACCCGGGTGCAGACCACCCCTCCGTCGACAGACTCAATCTGGACATCGACGACGGCGAATTCATGGTCCTGGTCGGACCGTCGGGCTGCGGCAAGTCCACCTCCCTCCGCATGCTCGCGGGCCTGGAGGAGATCAACGCCGGAGCCGTCTGGATCGGTGAACGTGACGTCACCGACCTCCCGCCCAAGGACCGCGACATCGCCATGGTCTTCCAGAACTACGCCCTGTACCCCCACATGACCGTGGGCGACAACATGGGCTTTGCTCTCAAAATGGCTGGGGTTCCCAAGACGGAGCGTCAGCAACGAGTCCAGGAAGCCGCGCACCTGCTGGGTTTGGAGGACTTCCTCAACCGCAAGCCGAAGGCGCTCTCCGGCGGTCAGCGGCAGCGCGTCGCCATGGGTCGTGCCATCGTGCGTTCACCGCAGGTGTTCTTGATGGACGAGCCGCTGTCCAACCTCGACGCCAAGCTCCGCGTCTCCACCCGCACCCAGATTGCGGCGCTGCAGACCCGCCTCGGCGTTACTACGGTCTATGTGACCCACGACCAGATCGAGGCCATGACCATGGGCGACCGCGTAGCGGTGATGAAGGACGGCATTCTGCAGCAATGCGACAGCCCGCTGCACTTGTACGACGCGCCACGCAACCTGTTCGTCGCTGGCTTCATCGGCTCGCCTGCCATGAACCTGATCGAGGGCGAGGTGCAGTCGGACGGCGTGCACTTGGGTGACTACACCGTTCCGGTGCCTCGCGAGACCCTCGCGAAGGCACCAGACGAGAAGAACCTCGTGCTGGGAATCCGCCCGGAGAATTTCGGGCTGAACGAGCACCCCGAGACTGGCGAGGGCATCCCGATCGATGTCGGCGTCGTGGAGGAGCTGGGCGCCGATGCGTTCATCTACGGCACCTTGTCGGGAATCGCCGAGGATGAGTTGATCAGCGCTCAGCAGATCGTGGCCCGGATCCACGGGGGCAAGATGCCGCCGCACCGGGGCGAGAGCGTTCGGTTGCTGATCGATCCGACACACGTACACGTGTTCTCCAAGGTGACCGGCGACCGCATCTCTCCTGCAACGGAAAGCGTCTTCAGCGACTGATCAGAACAATCGGCCTCCCGCTCGTACGGGAGGCCGATTGCTCTTTGTGGGGTTCGCTCGCGCCCGAGCGGGCGCCGCGCTTGATGCCAAGATTGGACTCATGCCCAGATTCCTCGCGGCACGGCCCAACACCGAGTTAATTACCCTGCCCTGGGATACTCCCCTGGCCGATTGGCCTGAGGAGAACCTAGTGGCATTGCCGCGCGGCATTTCCCGGCACGTCGTTCGTTTCGTGCGCGTAGGCGCTGATGTCTACGCAATGAAGGAGGTGATGGAACACCTCGCACTCCATGAGTACGAGCTGCTGCGCGACCTCGACCGGTTGGACACCCCGTCAGTCGAGGCGGTGGGAGTGGTTACAGCCCGTATCGACCAGACGGCCGAACCGCTTGATCCGATCCTGATCACCCGGCATCTACAGTTCTCGCTGCCGTATCGTTTGCTCTTCAATCGCGGTGTACGACAGGACACCGTCAACCGGCTGGTCGACGCCATGGTCGTGCTGCTGGCACGACTGCACGTCATCGGGTTTTTGTGGGGCGACGTGTCGCTGTCCAACACCTTGTTCCGACGAGATGCCGGAGCGTTCGCGGCCTACCTGGTCGACGCTGAGACCAGCGAGCTCCACGACACGCTTACAACGGGTCAGCGCGAGCATGACCTGACCATCGCGCGAACCAACTTGTACGGGGAATTCTGCGATCTGGAGGCTGGTGGCCTTCTGGATGTGGCCTTGGATCCACTCGTGCTGGTGGAGACCATTGAGAGCCGCTATCGCCAGCTATGGGACGAGCTGACCGGCGTTGAGGAGTTCAACACCGGCGAGATGCACCGCATCGAGAGCCGGGTCCGACGGCTCAACGCACTTGGCTTCGATGTTGCTGAGCTGGACATCGTGACCGATTTCCCCGGCTCAACCATCCGAATCCAGCCCAAGGTCGTGGATGCGGGGCACCATTCGCGCAGGTTGATCCGGCTCACCGGGATGGATACAGAGGAAAACCAGGCTCGGCGGCTGCTGAATGATCTCGACTACTACCGTGCGCGCACCGACCAGCAAGGGGCAGATGAGGCAATCGTGGCCCATGAGTGGCTGACCGAGCAGTTCGAGCCGATCGTGCAGTCGGTGCCGATGGAACTGCGAGCCAAGCTGGAGCCCGCGGAGCTCTACCACGAGGTATTGGAGCACCGCTGGTTCCTCAGCGAGGCAGCTAGGACCGAGGTCTCGATGGAGGAGGCGGCGCAGTCGTACATGAACTCGGTGCTGGCCGGGCTCCCGGATGAGGCCATCGCAGTCTCAGCGATGGAGTCGATGGGACCGCTGGCCAACCCGTTCGATCCGTCACAGGGTCTTGCCGACGATGAGCATGAGAAGCCCTACGACCCTTGGGAAGACGAGGCGGCCGAGTCCGAGAAAGAGGAAGAGCCCGCTGCGGCGTACCTTGATATTGCGGCGCTGCGCGCGAAAGCCAACAAGTAATCCCAGTTGTCAATCAACGGGGCGGCATGCGTAGGGCTCCGTCGAGACGGATGACCTCGCCATTGAGGAGAGGATTCTCGATGATCGAGGAGACGAGCATCGCGTACTCCTCAGGCCTACCAAGCCGCTGCGGATGTGGGACGAGAGCCTCCAAGATCGACTTCGCCTCACCGGGGAGTCCCGCCATCATCGGAGTCTCCATGACGCCGGGCGCGACGGCCATCACTCGGATTGCTTTGTCTGCAAGGTCTCTGGCGGCGGTCAGGGTCAGCCCGACGATGCCACCCTTGCTTGCCGCGTACGCCGCCTGGCCGATCTGACCATCAAACGCAGCGACACTTGCGGTCATGATCACTAATCCGCGGTCGCCGTCAAGCGGCTCATTGTCGATCATGGCCGCAGCCGTCAGCCGCAGCACGTTGAATGTGCCTACCAGGTTGATGTCGATCACGGTACGAAAGGCCTCCAGCGGCAGCACGCCTCGCTTGCCGATCACACGTCCCGGAGTCGCGACCCCAGCGCAATTGACCACGACACGGAGAGTTCCCAACTGACTAGCGGCCGCGACTGCCGAATCCACCTGATCTTCGTCGCGTACGTCTGCCGCCGCAAACCCCACGCGATCCCCAAGCTCCACCGCCAGCGCGGATCCGGGCGAGCTTGGCAGGTCAACGATGAGTGCCGACGTTCCCCGCGCAACCATTGACCGCACAGTCGCCGCCCCGAGTCCCGACGCACCCCCGGTCACCAACACGACATCGTGCTCACCCAGCCTCATTCCCCACCCCCTCCTCTTTCGGAGGTTACTTCAGCAGCTGGCGACTGATGACGAGCCGCTGAATCTGGTTGGTGCCTTCGAAGATCTGGGTCACCTTTGCCTCTCTCATATACCGTTCGGCCGGATAGTCGCGGGTGTAACCGTAACCACCGAGAACCTGAACCGCATCCGTCGTCACCTTCATCGCGACATCCGATGCGATCAACTTCGCGACCGCCGCATCACGGCTGAACGGTCGGCCAGCGTCCCGCTTGCGGGCCGCCATCAGATATGTGGCCCGTGCGGAGTCCACCGCTGCCGCCATTTCAGCGAGCAGGAAGCGTAGCCCCTGGAACTCGGCGATTGGACGTCCAAACTGCTCGCGCTTGGTCGCATAGTCGGCCGCCAGCTCCAACGCGGCCTGAGCAAGTCCGGTCGCACATGCGGCAATGCCGAGCCGGCCGGAGTCCAACGAAGCCAAGGCGATCCGGGCTCCCTGACCTTCGTCTCCGATGCGCTGGCCATCCCCTACGGGGACGAGATCGAAGTACAGCGCGGTCGTCGGTGACCCATTCAGCCCCATCTTGTGCTCAGGACTACCAAAGGTAAGCCCGGGCGCATGTCCGGGCACGTAGAAACAGCTCACACCCCCGCGTGGGTCGTCGCCGGTTCGGGCAAAAGTCGTGTAAAAGTCCGCACACGAGCCGTGAGTGGTCCAAGCCTTCGCGCCGCTCAGCTCATAGCCATGATCAGCGCGCTTGGCCCGGGTGGTCATGCCAGAGATGTCCGATCCCGCCTGCGCCTCCGACAGCGCGTACGCGCCCAGCAGTTTTCCGCCGATCATCTCCGGCAGGTAGGTCGCCCGCTGCTCCGGCGTCCCGAATGCTGCCATCGCGTACGACGCCATCACATGCACCGAGACGCCCACGCCGACCGTCATCCACGCTGCCGCGACCTCTTCAAGGGCTTGCAGGTAGACCTCGTACGGCTGGCCCGCGCCGCCGTACTCCTCCGGATACGGCAGACCCAGCAGCCCCAACTCGCCCAACATGGCAAAGGCATCACGAGGGAACCGTCCCGAAGCCTCGTCCTCGGCGGCCCGCGGCGCCAGTTCAGCCTGTGCAATCTCACGCACCACCCCGACCAACTCCGCAGCCTCTTCGGTTGGCAGCAGGCGATCGACGGACATCTCGCTCCTCGTCCTACTCCTCGTTCTCAGACGTACCGGTACTGAAGACAGTACGCTAGTACCACAATGGTAGCCATCTTGCTGGAACGTCGACTCACCCAGCGGCAGGCACATCTGCGGGATGCGCTGGTCGATCTCGTTCTAGAACAGGGATTCAGTCACCTGACCATGGACCAGTTTGCGGCCCGGCTGAACTGCTCGAAGCGCACGCTTTATGCGCTCGCTTCGAGCAAGGAGCAGCTAGCCGTGCTCGCCGTTCGACACTTCTTCCGGCGCGCAACCGAGCAGGTTGAGGCGGCGATTGCCCGTACCAGGGCTCCCGCGAAGCGGGTTACCCGCTATCTCGAGGCTGTTGCGGAGGCGCTGCGCCCCGCCAGCCGTGCCTTCCGGGACGATGTTGCAAACTTCCGCCCAGCAACCGAGATCTATGAACAAAACACGCTAGCCGCGGCCCGGCGGGTTCGTGAATTGATCGACGAGGGCACCCGAGCAGGCGCCTTCCGGCGTGTCCACGCTGCCTTCGTCGGCGAAGTAGTGACTGCCACAATGCGGCGCATCACGAGCGGCGAGATCGCCGCGGCCACCGGCCTCAGTGACGCTGAGGCCTACTCAGAGCTGGCTCAGCTCGTGGTCGCCGCCATCCGCCGGTGACACGGCGCTCCCTGAACCAACAGAACCGAATATCCTGCCCGAATGAACGACGAATTACACGCGCTCGGTGAGGACCTCATCACGACCGCCGCACGCGTGGTGCGCTGGGTGCCCAAGGAGAACAGCTTCGGCATCAGCCTTGCCGCAGCCCGGCTACTGGCACGCCTGCAGGACGACGGGCCTACCAGGATCAGCGAACTCGCACTTGCCGAGAACTGCTCCCAGCCCACAATCACCAACCACGTCAAGCGACTCGAAGCTGCGCATCTGGTCGATCGCACAGCCGATCCGCGCGACGCCCGTGCCTGGATGATCAAGCTGACCAAGAAAGGCAACCAACAGCTGTCATCGATGCGCAACTCCATCGGCACCAGCCTTGAGCCCTATCTGGCTACGATGTCCCGCCGCGACCTCAAAGCGCTGCGCGATGGCGTGCAGGCAATGCAGCGCCTGATGGCGCTGGAAATGGAGACTCGACGCTCGTGAGCCAGCTAACCGAACCGGAAGCAGAGGTCAGCGCATTCCGGCTCTATGACACCGCCACGCGCTCCGTACGTCCCCTCGAGCCGGTCCTACCGGGCAAGGTGTCGATCTACCACTGCGGACTTACAGTTCAGGCCGGTCCGCACCTGGGGCACATCCGTAAAGAAGTGGTCTTCGACGTACTCCGGCGCTGGCTGACCTGGTCGGGTTACCAGGTCACGGTGATCGCTAACATCACCGACATCGACGACAAGATCTTGATCAAGTCAGCTGAGGCCGGTGTGCCGTGGTTCGCGCACGCCTACCGCTTCGAGCGTGAACTGCACGACGCGTACGCAGCACTCGGCTGCCTGCCACCGACATACGAGCCGCGGGCGACTGGTCACATTCCCGAGATGATCGAATTGATCAAGGTTCTGATCGAGCGCGGTCATGCGTATCCCGCGCCGGATTCCTCCGGCGATGTCTACTTCGATGTCAAGTCGTGGCCGGCGTACGGCTTGCTCTCCCACCAGAACATCGATGACATGGAACCGGCCGCAGACGCCGATCCACTCGGGAAGAAAGACCCCCGGGACTTCGCACTCTGGAAGGGCCACAAAGACACCGAGCCTGTAACGGCCAGCTGGGTGACGCCGTGGGGGCGAGGCCGTCCCGGATGGCACCTGGAATGCTCGGCCATGGCAGGCAAGTATCTGGGCGACGAATTTGACATCCATGGTGGTGGTCTGGACCTGCGCTTCCCCCACCACGAGAACGAGCTGGCTCAATCCAGGGCCGCGGGGCAGCGCTTTGCGCGCTACTGGATGCACAATGCGCTGGTGACCGCTGCCGGGGAGAAGATGAGCAAGTCGCTGGACAACAGCGCGCTGGTCTCTGAGGTGATCAAGAGATTCCCGGCACGCGCGGTCCGGCTGTACCTGCTGCAGCCGCACTACCGCTCGACGATCGAGTATTCCGATGCGGCTATTGCGGAGTCGGTAGTGGCGCTTGGCCGGGTAGACAACTTCGTGGATCGAGCAACAGAGCGGGTGGGCAGCTGGCCGCCCGAGGTGCCCAAGGAGTTCATCGCCGCCATGAATGAAGATCTTGGCACTCCAGGGGCGGTGGCCGTGCTGCACAACGCCGTCAGGGAGGGCAACCAGGCCCTCGAGACCACTGATCATGATCAAATTGCAAGTCATCTCAGCGAGGTCCACGGCATGCTGATGATCTTGGGGCTGAACGCCGACAGTGAGGTCTGGCAGCGGAATGATCACCGGTTGACAACAGTCGTCGACGATTTGATCAACGAGTTGCTGAATCAGCGGGCCGCAGCGCGTGAGCGCAGGGACTTCGCAACAGCCGATGCGATTCGAAGCTCGCTGATTGCCCTCGGAATCGAGGTTTCCGATACGCCTCAGGGAACCCGCTGGTCCCTCCACGCGGACCTGTCAGCACCGGTGGCTGCCCCGACGCCCACAGGCGCTGACACCTCGGCGAAGGGGTAGGCGCGATGCCGGGCAACAGCCAGCGCAAGGGAGCGGTACGGCGCAAGGCCAGGGGCAATACAGCTGGTTCAGGTGGTCGAGTGCGGCGCGGCTTGGAAGGAAAGGGGCCGACTCCCAAGGCAGAGGACCGGCCTTATCACGTTGCTTACGGTAGGAGGAGGACGCCGACCTCTCGCGGACAGTCCCGTTCATCGACTCCCACGACTGGGCGATCTGGCTCGGGCCCCGAGTGGGTGGCGGGCCGAAACGCCGTGCTGGAGGCGATGGCGGTCGAGATGCCCATTCGTGCTGTGTACGTGGCGGAGGGCGCTGAGCGCGACGATCGGCTCCGCGACATTTTCAGGCTTGCCGCGGACCGCGGTACTGCGCTGCTCGAGGTCACCCGGGCGGAACTCGACCGGCTGACCGGCGGTGCGCTGCACCAGGGCATCGCCTTGCAGTTACCGACCTTCGCGTACACCCACCCCGACGACCTGCTGGCGACTGCCCTCAATTCAGATCACGACCCGCTCATCGTGGCGCTGGACTCGATCACCGATCCACGCAATCTCGGGGCGATCGTCCGGTCGGGCGCGGCTTTTGGTGCACATGGCGTGCTCATTCCGGAACGCCGCTCAGCGGGCATGACCGCTGCCGCGTGGAAGACCTCGGCGGGGGCGGCAGCCCGCGTTCCCATTGCACGCGCCACCAACCTCAACCGCAGCTTGCGTGCCTACGCCAAGGCGGGGCTGAACCTGGTTGGGTTGGACGGCAGAGCCGCCATGAGAATCTCCGAGGTGCCCGCCATCTCCGGACCCTTGGTGTTGGTGGTCGGCAGCGAGGGAGATGGCCTCTCCCGGCTGGTCCGTGAGGCCTGTGACGCTCTGGCCTCGATTCCGATCAGCGGCAGCGTGGAATCCCTCAACGCTGGAGTGGCCGCCGGAATCGCGCTCTATGAAATCTCACGACATCGCGTCGGAGGGCTGCACTAGTCTAGGCGGCGCCCGGCTTTCACCTTCAGGAGCGCTCGTGACCGATATCCTCTCCCCCGCCCCTGCCACCGCGAGCTCGGGTTCAGACTATTCGGGCCCCGCCTCCCAGGCCTACCGCGCAGCACTCTCCGTCGTTGAAACCGTCGAGCCACGGATCGCAGGTGCCATCCGCGCCGAGCTCACCGACCAGCGCGGCTCACTGAAACTGATCGCGTCTGAGAACTACGCATCACCCGCCGTATTGCTGACAATGGGCACCTGGCTGTCGGACAAGTACGCCGAAGGCACCATCGGGCATCGCTTCTACGCCGGATGCCAGAACATCGACACGGTCGAGGCGGTCGCCGCCGAACACGCGCGTGAACTCTTCGGCGCCGAATACGCCTACGCCCAGCCGCACTCCGGCATCGACGCGAACTTGGTTGCTTACTGGGCCATTCTCGCCAACCGAATCGAGCTGCCCGAGCTCGACGTCCTCGGGGTTAAGAGCGTCAACGACCTGAGCGAGGAGCAGTGGGAGGCGCTGCGCGGCAAGTTCGGTAACCAAAGAGCACTCGGCATGTCGCTGGATGCCGGCGGCCACCTGACGCACGGCTTCCGGCCGAACATCTCCGGCAAGATGTTCCATCAGCGCTCCTACGGCACTGATGCGAAGACCCAGCTGCTTGACTACAACGCGGTACGTGCCGCGGCTCGTGAGTTCAAGCCGTTGATCCTGATCGCCGGCTACTCGGCCTATCCGCGGCGGATCAACTTCGCCACGATGCGCGAGATCGCCGACGAGGTCGGTGCGACCTTCATGGTCGACATGGCGCACTTCGCGGGCCTGGTAGCCGGCCACGTCTTTACCGGCGATGAAAATCCGATTCCGCATGCACATTTGGTGACAACGACGACACACAAGTCGCTGCGTGGACCGCGCGGGGGTCTGGTACTAGCAACCAGGGAGTATGCGGACTCGGTCGACCGGGGCTGTCCGCTGGTCCTCGGTGGCCCGCTCGGCCATGTCATGGCGGCCAAGGCGGTAGCGCTAGCCGAGGCACGGACGCAGGAGTTCCGCGGGTACGCGCAGGCGGTGGCCGACAACGCCAAGACCTTGGCCGACGGCCTGCTGCGCCGCGGCGCGAAGCTGGTCACCGGCGGTACCGACAACCACCTGGTACTGATCGACGTATCAACGTTCGGTCTTACCGGCCGACAGGCCGAGGCGGCGTTGCTGGACGCGGGTATCGTCACCAACCGCAACGCGGTGCCGGTCGACCCCAATGGCGCCTGGTACACCTCCGGTGTGCGGATCGGCACGCCAGCGCTCACCAGCCGGGGGTTCGGTGCAGATGAATTCGACAAGGTGGCTGAGCTCATCGTGACCGTGCTGAGGAACACGACCCCGGCGATTGCTTCAAGCGGGCAACCAGGGAAAGCTAAGTATGTGCTCGCCGAAGGCGTAGCCGAATCCACAAAAGCCGCATCGGCTGAATTGCTGGACGCCAACCCGCTCTACCCAGGGCTTGCTCTATAGACACTGCTGCCGAAGGACCCAGGCATGGAGCCGACGACCATTACGACGATCGTCATGATTCTGTTTGCCATCGGTGTCACGAGCTGGGCTCTCTACTGTTGGTTTAGCGACTGGCAGCCGGTGGTGCGGCGGTACCTGACTCCAGAGCAACAACTGGAGGCTGAGATCCAGGCGGCCGTACAGCAAATGCGGCAGGCAATCGACGACTACGAGCGAGGCGAACGACACCTCTAGTGGGATCAGCCCCTCCGAGATCGCTGTACGCCCGCGGAGCCTCAGGCTCACATACCCTCGGTGTATGCGC
>JBKOZG010000005.1:0-3024 GCA_046725775.1 Actinomycetota bacterium
CCGGAGGATGCGCTTGTCGTCTACCCCGACAGCGGAATCGACCATCGCAGCCGAAGACCTCCCTGTTTCTGGTTCTGGCGGGCTGTGCGAGGCCAGGGTTTCAGCCACTGATCATGAGAGCTGCGACGCCGGCTCGGAGTGATGTGGAAAAACAAATCTCGGATACCCGGCGCCCACTGCACGAGATCGTCCGTATCCCACTGCTCGAGAAGTACCTCCACCGGTGCGGCCACCGCTTTGCTCAACCGTAGACGATCACGCTCCATCCAGTGCGCTTGTGGTGGTCGACGTCATCCACCTCGAGGGCCACATCGTCAGGCCTTACGAGTTCGGACAGGATCGCATGGGGCAAGGTGCGGAAATACGCGACACCTGATCGGAAAACATAGTTGATCGGAAGGGGCTGTTGAGTGTCCGCCGCCTGCCACGCCAGCCGGCCGAGCGAATGGGTTTCCAGGAGGTATATGCACACGGACTGAGTTAGCGGACCGAACGTGTGAACTGGGGCGTCGTCGAAGCAGTACATGCTGGTGCTCTCCCTAGCTGCCGAGTCGACGTTCATAGCTCGATTCTGCAAATCCTGTTCGCCGGCTCTCGCCAAAGGCTGCCGTCATGGCCGCGGAATGACCACGGAACATGGGCTTCACTTGAGCTAACTTTGGTCCTTCAAGCTCGCGTCTTTCCCTGTTCTGCTGGGTGGCGCCTCTCCGACAGATGGGCCTGGTACCCCGAACCCGCAGTGCACTATCTCTACATCGTGCAGGCAAGTATTCGCTGCAGTAACTCCATCAGGCCGGGCGGCCCGTCGACGATGACATCGGCCTGGTCGATGAGTGCTGGTGGGGCCTCGGCTGAGTCGACTGCGACGCGTAACGCGTCTCCGCCGCGACCTTTCAGCTCAATCGCCGCAGCAAACGCAGAAAGGTCACCAAGGTCGTCCCCGGCCACAACTGCGCAGCGGGCGTTGGACTCGCCGATGACCCGCCGAACGGCGTCACCCTTGTCGCTGTGGACGGCTGGGCGGAGCTCCCAGACCAGCTTGCCGAGGAGGACTTGCAGTCCGTGCCGGTCAGCGACTTGCCGAGCTGCTTTGTCAATCGGCGCCGTCCAGCGGGCACGGTCGGGGACCCGTCGCACATGAATGGCAACGGCATATTGCTTGTCCTCCAGGTAGGCCCCACTGTCACGGACTGCGGCGCAATCTCGGAGATCCTGCTGAGCGGCCATCACGGCTGGACGCGCCGCTTCTAGGCGTGGATCTACCCAGACTTGCCCGTCGCGGATCTCTTGCAACCCGTACAGCCCGAGATAGCGCACCCCCGCGGCTGCGACATGCTCGGCCAGGTAATCTGCCGGGCGGCCCGAGAGCAGAGCGACCGCGGCAAACCGAGCAGCCAGGTCACCGAGCAGCTCAACGGTTCCGGGTAGCGGTCTTGCCTCGTTCGGATCCTCGACAATCGGCGCAAGCGTGCCATCGAAATCGAGACACACGGCCGCTGTGTGTGCCTGAGCTGCCACTCGGGCAGCGTGCTCAGTCAGCATCGTCTCACCCGTGGACCTCCCGGCCGGAGTCCAGTAAGAAGGTATGCCGCGCGCCGGGGCGCAGCTCAGCGGTCTGCTTATACACCGAAACTGTGATGGGTGTCGCCGTGCCATGCCGTGAACTGATTTCGAGACGGTCCTCGGAGAACACCAGCTCGATACGGTGGCCGCGATAATGCACGCTGAAGCGGAGCTGTTTGATCTCTGGCGGCATTGCCGGATCGAATCGCAGAACTTGTCCGCGGGCGCGCATACCGGTCAGACAGCGCAGCACAAGATCAACCGTGCCAGCCATGGCACCGAGATGGATGCCTTCCGCTGTTGTGCCGCCTTGGACGTCGGCGAGGTCACTCTGCAACGCCTGCTGCAGAAATTGCCAGGCCTTGTCGGGGGCGTACTGGGCCAGAATCCAGGCGGTCACAATGGAGCTGAGCGTCGAGCCGTGCGAGGTGCGTGCCAAGTAGTAATCGACAGTCCTGGCCAGCTGTTCGCCACCTACCTTATAGCCCAGATGAGCGAGCAGGCCGCGGAGCTCGTCTTGCGCCAATAGGTACAACAACATCAGTACATCGGGTTGCTTGGAGACTTTGTAGCGATTCGTGTTGTCGATTTCAGCTTCAAGCACGCGGTCCAATCGTTGGATGTTGCCGTACTTGTCTCTGTAACCCTCCCAGTCGAATTCGAGGAGCTGCTCATAACCCTCAAATTGGCTCAGGACACCGTCGGCGTGAAACACAACGGTCATCTTCCGGCTGATATCCCTCCACCGTTCCAGCTCCTCGTTGCGGATCGCCAGCTCTTCGACCAACTCTTGGTGATAGTCAGGGGGGAGCTGCTGCAACACCTCCAGTGCTCGCTGGAGCACCCAGACGGCCATGACGTTGGTGTAGGTGTTGTTGCGCAGGCCCTCGTCATCGGAATTTGGGTAGCCGTCGTGGTACTCGTCCGGTCCCATGACGCCGTTGATCTCGTAGCGATCGGTTGTGCTGTTGTAGGTGGCGATGCTGGACCAGAATCGGGCGATCTCGATGAGCAGCTCGGCGCCGGTGAAGCGCAAGAATGAAAGGCTCCCGGTGACCATGTAGTGCTGCCACACGTTATAGGCGATCGCGATGTTGACATGGCGTTGCAGGTGCGAGCGATCGGGCAGCCAACGTCCCGATATCGGGTTGAGGTGCAGCCGTTGGGTCTCCTCCCGTCCGTTGGAGCCGCTTTGCCAGGGAAACATCGCACCGGCGAAGCCCGCATCCCGTGCCGCCGCTCGGGCCGCGCCGAGTCTGGCGTACCGGTAGTCCAGCAGTGCAGCGGCGAGCCAGGGACGCTGAAAGTTGATGTACGGGAAGATGAACAGCTCATCCCAGAAGATGTGACCCCGGTACGCCTCCCCGTGCCAACCCCGCGCCGGCACCCCGACATCCAGATGGGCGCGGCGCGGAGAGACGGTTTGCAGTAGATGAAAGATGTGCAGGTGCAGCACCGTCG
>JBKOZG010000419.1:0-6604 GCA_046725775.1 Actinomycetota bacterium
AATTCACCCCATCGTTGTGCGAATCGGCTCCACGCGACCTGGGCAGCATCCAAGGTGACGGTCACCCGCTTGACCATTTCCCGGTCGATCTCGGTCTTCTCTGCCGCGGCTTCGGTGACCACGGCGGCTGCGCTCGCGATAAGCGCCTGAACACGCCCAACGCGCACAAGGTCCGCAGCATCTGGATCTGCGGCAAAGGTGCCGTGGACCTGGATATCCTACGCCGCTAGCGCCGACTGCGGCCGCCATGATGGCGGGGTTGGGCGAACTTCGCCGAGAACGCTCGCGGTGACCGGGTGGGCTGCAGCGGCAAACTGCTCGAAGACTTCGAAGCCTGAAAGCATGGCTTCGGCCGCCTGGATCTCCCGAACGTCGGGACGCAATCCGACGGGCCGGCGCCTTCGGGTGTATGTCTGCCGGCTGCGGAGGTCGCTCGCATGCTGTCTGAGCGCAACAGCCGTAGCATGAGCACCCCAGCCCGGCTGTTCTGCTAGCTCGGTTCGAGCGGGCCTGCGGGCGCACGGAGGCGTTCCCAGGGTGAGCGGCCCCACAGACGTCGACATGGTGCAGAATGCGGCTACGGCATGCATCATCCCGGCTGGTTGCATGCATCTGCCAGGACGCGGGAGCATTTTTGTCGCTGCCTGAATCAATTGGTGGTGGGGAGGTCGAGGGTCGGGTGGATGCACAGATTTCCTTGCGAGTGGACGGTGAGGATCGATCGATAATCGTTGACACTCGCACGACCCTCTTGGACGCGCTTCGAGATCGGCTCGGAGTGACCTCGGCGAAGAAGGGCTGCGACCACGGTCAGTGCGGCGCGTGCACCGTGTTGCTCGACGGTCGGCGGGCCATCATCTGCCTGGCGTTCGCGGTTGCCCACGACGGCGCAGAGATCACTACTGCCGAGGGGCTCGCCGAGGGAGACGCACTCCACCCGATCCAGCAGGCCTTTCTCGAGATGGACGCGCTGCAGTGCGGGTATTGCACGCCCGGGCAAGTGTGCTCAGCGGTCGGCATGTTGGCCGAGGCGGAACGGGGAACTCCAAGCTACGCCAGCAGCGATGTCATCGGCCCCATCGAGTTGAACGACGACGAGATTCGCGAGCGGATGAGTGGCAACCTGTGCCGTTGCGGGGCTTATGTCAACATTGTCGCAGCAATCCGGCGGGTCGCCCATGCGGAGTCCGCGTCGTGATGCCGTTCGAGTTCGT
Organism: Actinomycetota bacterium; assembly: GCA_046725775.1. Classification (GTDB taxonomy): domain Bacteria; phylum Actinomycetota; class Actinomycetes; order Propionibacteriales; family Propionibacteriaceae; genus Microlunatus. The sequence goes on from JBKOZG010000419.1 coordinate 1,215, forward strand.
ACGCGCAAAGGACGTCGTCGGCGCAGTCGCCGCAGTGACGGAGCACCCTGATGCTGTGTATCTGGCCGGCGGCACCAACCTGGTCGACCACATGAAGTTGGGCGTAGCGACGCCCAACTTGGTCGTCGATATCAGCCACCTGCCATTGGACCAGATCGTCGAGCTGCCAGATGGCACGGTTCGGATCGGCGCGATCGTTCGCAACAGCGATCTCGCCGCACACCTTCTGATCCGGCAGCGATATCCGGTCCTGTCCCAAGCGTTGCTCGCCGGTGCGTCGGGCCAATTGCGCAATCTGGCGACCGCGGCCGGGAATCTACTGCAGCGCACCCGATGCGTGTACTTCCAAGACGTCAGCATGCCGTGCAACAAGCGCGAGCCCGGCTCGGGCTGCTCGGCGCGGGAGGGCTATACCCGCTACCACGCGATCCTCGGTGCATCAGCGGGTTGTGTAGCGGTGCATCCGTCGGACATGGCTGTCGCGATGGCCGCGCTGGATGCTTCGGTGGTAGTCATGGGCAGGACCGGTGAGCGACGCATCCGGCTCAACGACTTGCACCGCCTTCCCGGCGACACGCCCCAACGAGACACGGTCTTGACGCACGGGGAGCTGATCACCGCGGTGGACCTGCCCCAGCTCTCGTTCTCACAACACTCCGCCTACCGCAAGGTCCGCGATCGTGCTTCGTACGCCTTTGCCCTGATCTCCGTTGCGGCTGCCCTGGATCTGAGCGACCGCAGGGATGCCGCGGGGGGTCCAACCATTCGAGACGTCCGGATCGCGTTCGGTGGAGTTGCTCACAAACCTTGGCGGGCCACTGCAGCCGAGAACTTCCTGCGCAACGCGGCCGCGAATGTGGAGAACTTCCGCGAGGCTGCCGACCTCGAGCTCGCCCAGGCGGAGACACTCAACGACAACGCATTCAAGGTCACGATGGTGCGCAACACGGTCGCGTCACTGCTCGCCGATCTCACCCGGCGCCAGGTCGGAGATGCCTATGGCGAGCTCGCCGGCCAGGAGCAGAAATCGTGATCACCGGCCTTCGTGGTCAATCGATCGGTGTCGGCCTTGGACGGCTGGACGGGGTCCCCAAAGTCCGAGGAACGGCCCTGTACGCGTATGAGCAGCCCGTGCCGCAGCCTGCTTATCTTTATCCGGTACAGGCCACGATCGCCATGGGAACGGTGGTCCGGATTGACACCGGAGCGGCGGAGGCGTTGGACGGTGTTCTGACCGTGCTGACCCATCTCAATGCACCCCGACTGGTTGACACGAACGACCAAGAGTTGTTGGTCCTACAGTCAGCGGCTGTCGGGTTCCGTGGTCAGGTGATCGGCGCCGTGGTCGCGGAATCCTCCGAGATCGCGCGACACGCCGCGGGTCTGGTAGAGGTCGCGTATGCGCCCGCGCGCCATAATTCGGCCTTCAGCGTCGGCGAGCATGGCTACGTCACACCGGAGAGCGCGCCGGGCCTTCCGCGGCAGATGAGCGAGGCCGAGCTCGAGGCCGCACTTGCAGGCGAGCATGGCTACGTGTCACCGGAGCGCGCGCCAGGGCTTCCGCGGCAGGTGAGCGAGGCCGAGATCAAGGCCACACTTGCGGCTGCGTCGACGGCTGTAGACCAGACGTACACGACGCCCCCGGAGTACAACGTGCCGATGGAGTCTCACACGTCCGTCGCGATCTGGAATGACGGCATCCTCACCATGTACGAGTCGACTCAGGGCGTACATTCCTTCCAAGCGGGCCTGGCGCCGCTGTTCGGCTTGGAGCCGGAACAGGTCCGGGTCATCTCGCTGTACGTGGGCGGCGGATTTGGCTCAAAGCTCGAGGTTCACGCGCAGGCCGTCCTCGCGGCGATGGCGGCACGCGAACTGCCCGGTCGCGCCGTGAAGGTGGCCTTGACTCGGCAGCAGATGTTCTCGCTCAGCGGTTACCGTCCACCGACCATCCAGCACGTGCAGCTCGGGGCCGACCTTGAAGGCACACTCACCGCAGTGGCCGTCGACGTGCTCGAGCAGAGCTCCAGAACGAAGGAGTTCACCGAGGGATCCGACGCACCGGCGCGCATGATGTATGCCGCTCCACAGCGTCGGACGACGAATCGCCCCGTGGTCCTCGACGTTCCCGTTCCAACCTGGATGCGGGCGCCCGGCACGTGCCCCGGGATGTTCGGGCTTGAAGTGGCCATGGACGAGCTCGCCGTCGCGTGCGCCGTCGACCCCATTGCCCTGCGGGTTCGCAACGAGCCGCAGGTCGACCCGGAGACCGGGCAACCGCACGCGTCCCGACATCTCCTCGATTGTCTACAGCTTGGGGCGGGACGATTCGACTGGGACCATCGCGACCCGACGCCGCGGGCTCGGCTGCAGCACGGCTGGTGGAGCGGCATGGGCGTCGCCAGTGCGACCCACCCGGACTGGCGCGAACCTGACAACGCTGCCCGCATTCGCTTCGAGGCCGATGGCACCTACGTCGTCCAGATTGCGGCGGCCGAGATCGGAACCGGAAGCTGGACCGCGCTGACTCAGATTGCCGCCGAGGCGCTGGGCTGTCCGGCGCAATGCGTGCGGATGGAAATCGGTGACTCGAGCCTCCCGCGAGCCTCGGTCGCCGGGGGTTCGTTCGGGACAACCAGCTGGGGTGCAGCAATCGTCGCGGCCGCCGAGGCGTTCCGCGATCAGCACGGGCCTGACCCGCGGCCGCGGGCGGAGACAGAGGCTCAGGCGCCCAAGGTCAATGATGACGATAAGTCGAGACATTCCTTTGGCGCCCAGTTCGCCGAGGTTCGGGTCAACGCTGAGACCGGCGAGATCCGCGTCTCGCGGATGCTCGGAGTTTTCTCCGTCGGCCGCGTCATCAACCCCGTGACCGCACGCTCCCAGTTCATCGGCGGGATGACCATGGGCATCGGGATGGCCTTGCATGAGCACGGGGTCATGGACCCGCGCTTCGGCACTATCGTGAACCATGACTTCGCTGACTACCACATCCCGACATGCGCAGACATCGAGGACATCGACGCGATCTGGCTCGAGGAACCTGAAGCGCCTCCAGGGGTACCGGGAGCTCGGGGATTGGGCGAGATCGGCATTGTCGGTGCAGCAGCCGCGATCGCCAATGCCGCCTACCACGCGACGGGCGTCCGAGTGCGGAACCTTCCGCTGACCCCAGACGCGCTCCTATCCTGAGCTTCGACCGGCGCCGGCTTTCGAGCTCCTCGCGCCGCGGATCGCTCCGCAAGGGGTCCGCTTGCGGGCAGCGGTCGCCGGCGATCGCCGAATCCAGCGACGTAGCGCGACCACAGCGCCAGCGCAGCCCGCTCGATATGTGTGGGGGCGAGCTCGAGCCCGTTGCCGACGAGCAGCGCGCGTGCAGCGGTTGGGTCAGAACGAACGCCATTGTGCGGTCCGTCTGCTCCATCGTCCACGGGCAGGACCGCGGTCTCCACCATGGGGGTCGTCAGCGTCGGGTCCGTGCCGGGGCATCCACTTGGTGAGCAACGACGACCGCACCGCACTTCCAGCCGACGACTGCCCTTGCCAACTGAAATCGCCCTCTTGCTAACAACTGCGGCACCGACGTCACGGTTCAAAGGAGCGGAGGTAATCGCGGAACCAGAGTCCGCTCGCTTTGATCCTGCGCTGCTGGTTCTGATAGTCAACGTAGACGATGCCGAAGCGCCGGCTGTAGCCGAAGGCCCATTCGAAGTTGTCCATCAGGCTCCAGGCAAAGTAGCCCTTCAGCGGCAGGCCGTGGGCGACGGCGTCGCCCACGGCAGTTGTGTGCAGCTCGAAGAAGTGCTGGCGTTCGCGGTCGTCCACGTGACCGTCTGGAAGGACCTCGTCGGGGTAAGCGGCGCCGTTCTCGGTGATGTAGACGGCCAAGTTGCCCGCCCGGTCAGCTGCCATCTGCACGACGTCGACGAGCCCGTCGGGGTGGATCTCCCAACCCATCTGAGTTTTGGGGGCACCAGTGTCGATCAGCTGCACCCGCTCGCTGCCAGGGCTGGCGCTGGGCACGCTCGCGTCGGTGAACACACCATCTTCCGGTCCTGCAACAGTGTGACGGCTGTAGTAGTTAATGCCGAGGAAATCGAGCGGGGCGCTAGTGGTACGCAGGTCCGTCGCTCGGTCTGAGAACCAGTCGGTGAGCCCGGTGTCAACGAGCACATCTTCGGGATAGCGGCCGAGCAGCACTGGATCCAGGAATAAACGGTTGCTCAGCCCGTCAGCGCGCCGGGCAGCCTCTCGGTCCAACTCCGAGTCCGACGCGGCTCGCACCGAGTTGAGGTTGAGGGTGATGCCGACGCTGGCGCTGTGACGGCTCTCGCGGATCCTGTGCACAGCCAGGCCGTGCCCGAGCAGCAGGTGATGCGCAGCGTGCATCGCCCGGGTACCGACCTGCCGGCCCGGGGCGTGCACGCCATTGCCGTAGCCGAGGAAAGCCGAGCACCACGGCTCGTTGAGAGTGATCCAGTGGCCGATTACGTCGCCGAGCGCATCCTGAGTGAGCGCGGCGTAGTCGGCAAACCAGTTAGCGGTGTCCCGGTTCAGCCAGCCGCCGGCATCCTCTAGGGGCTGGGGCAAATCCCAGTGGTACAGGGTCGCCCAGGGGATGATTCCGTGCGAGTGGCAGGTCTCGGCGATGCGCCGGTAGAAGCCTAGGCCCGACGGGTTCACCTCACCCCTGCCGCGCGGCTGGATGCGTGGCCAAGCGATCGAGAAGCGGTAGGCGTTGAACCCCAGCTCGGCCAGGATCGCCAGGTCCTCCGTGTAGCGGTGGTAATGGTCGTCGGCGACGTCACCGGTGCTCCCGTCGGAGATCCGACCGGGGGTGTGGGCGAAGGTGTCCCAGATGCTGTGGCCGCGGCCGTCCTCGGCGACCGCACCCTCGATCTGGTACGACGCGGTAGCGGTGCCCCAAACAAAATCCTTCGGAAACGTCGGCATGAGGGCCTCTCCTTCAGGTCGGCCCGGGCATCATGGCCCAGGGGCTTTGTTGCTCAATGCTGACGGAAGTCCAGCCAGTGCTCGCGGGGGGCATCAGATTGGCCAGTTCCTCGAACAATGTGTCGGGCACGTCGGCGTGCAGGAGCGAGTAGGGAGTCCAGCTGCTTCGGGCTGCTTAGCCCAATCACGGTGGTGCTGATCCGCGAGTCGCGTACCGAGGCCTGCAGGGCTGCCGTGGCGAGGTTGGTGCCGTGCTCGGTGCAGACCCGATCCATCTCGGGCACCGCCTTCATAGTCGTCGAGAACCAAGACCCACTGATTTCCCGGCTTTTGTTCGGCGGCTCGAGCGAGGTCGTTGACCAGTGGGGTGAGGGCGGCGGGGACCGGCACGGTCGACAAGGACTCGAGGAGTGCCGTATCGACATCGAGCTCGGCGC
>JBKOZG010000311.1:0-6253 GCA_046725775.1 Actinomycetota bacterium
CCCCCCCCCCCCCCCCCCCCCCCCCCCCCCCCCCCCCCTTTTTAATCAACCGCCCACCCCCGACAACTACACGTGGCGAGACTCGTCGGCAGCGTCAGATGTGTATAAGAGACAGGCCTGAAGTGACTGCCAGAAAAAGACGTCACCGCGCACCAGTTCCGTGGGTACGCCGGTACTGATCACCTTCTCAGCGGTCGGTGAGACGAAAGCGAGCGCATAGATGAACTCGCTTGCGGTCAGGGTGAATGTGAAGACGATGACTGCGACGATCCCGGGAAAGACGAGTGGCATGACGGCTCGTACGAAGGCGCCTAGTCGGCTATATCCGTCCACCATGGCCTGCTCTTCGATGTCCTTCGGAATGCCCTTGAGGAAGCCGACCAACAGCCACACCGATACGGGGATGGTGATCGTGGGATAGATGAGTACCAGTGACCAGGTGTTGTCCTGGAGGCCAACGGCAACCACGAGACGCGACAGCGACAGGAACAACAACGTGGGCGGGACGAGGTACACGAAGAAAATTGCGATAGCCATCGGGCCCGACCACGGCCGGTCAAGTCGGGCTAGTGCGTATGCGGCGGGGAGACTGAGTACCAATGTGATAGCAACGACGAGTAGGCCCACCCACAGCGTGTTCCAAACGAACGTGAGGAACGCCGTGTCTTGAAACAGGTACCGCACATGCATGCGGGTCGACGGCAGGTTGTAGAGGAACGGGTTGTTATCTCGCTGATAGAGGTCCGGGCTCTGTTTAAAAGAAGTGATCAGTGACCACAGGAACGGACCGGCACAGATGAGTGCGGCAGCAATGGCTGCGAGGTACACCCCCACACGAGCCAGTCGGTGACGGATGATTGCCCGGCGCCGAAGGCTGTCGACCGACGCAGCGGTATCGACTGTTGTATCGACAGCCGCGATCACAACACCTCCATGCGACGGACCGCGCGGAGAATGAGAACCGCTGCGGCGAGCAACAGCGGGAAGAGGAACAGCGCCACCGCCGCCCCTTGCGCGATATCTCCCCCTTCGATACCGCGGAAGAACGCCCACGATGCCAGCACTTGTGTCGAATTCGTCGGGCCGCCGCGCGTTAGGACATATACAACCGTCATATCGGTGAACGTCACGATCGCGCCGAACAAGGCCGCGACAGCGATCAGCGGCATCATCAGCGGGATCGTGATCTCGAACATCCGCCGCCAGTAGCCGCCGCCATCAACTTCGGCCTGCTCCTTGATGTCGTTCGGGATTGCGACCAGCCCAGCCATCATGATGACGGCAGCCAGTGGGATGAGCCGCCACGCGTGGACCGCGATGACTGAGATCAGGGCGAGATTGGGCCGGCCAAGCCAGTACATGTTGCCGTTGATCAGCCCGACCTGGCGCAGCATCCAGTCGATGGGGCTGAAGATAGAGTCCAGCATCCACAGCCAAGCGATGGCCGACAACGCCACTGGCGTTGTCCACGGCAGGAGAACGAGGAGTCGTACGATCCACTTGCCGTGGAAATCGGCGACGAGAATGTTGGCGAGCACCTTGCCGAACACCACGATGAGCACCATCGAACCGGCGGTGAAAATGATGGTGTTTCGCAACGATTGCCAGAACACCGAGTCGTCGAAGATCTGTCGATAGTTCGCCAGCCCGGCCCAGTCAAATGACGGATCCCCAGCGGTGACATCGCTGAACGAGAATGCAACGGCCAGCAGAAGGGGAAGCCCCACCAGCAAGGCGATGTAGACGATCGAGGGCAGCAGCATCGCCCAAGCGAGGAACCCTTCTCGGTCGCCTAGGTGGCGCCCATCACCGCGGCGGCGCCCATTTCGGGCTGCCACCTGAGTGTCTGGCTTTGCAGCGGTTGTTTGAACCACACTAACCCTCGCGCAACGGCATGGGTTCTGACCGTTCACCAGTGGCCGCATCGAAGAACCGAAGTCGGTCCGCGGCAACGGCGAACGTGTGCTCCTCGCCAGGTTCCACGGGAAGCGTCACGGTAGCCGGGAGGCGGGTGATGACCCGCGTTTCCTCGCCAAGCCGGTGAACGGTCCCGTAAAGGTGTCGATCACCCGACAGATGCTCGATCCGGTCTACGGTAAACGGCACCCGGATCTTGTGTTCTCCTGGAACCAGATCCTCAGGCAGCAAGTGCTCGGGCCGGAAGCCGACGAGACGGCCGTCCCGTGGCACCAGGTTCATCGGTGGCGAGCCAAGGAATGTCGCAACGAATGTGTCCGCCGGATCGTCGTACACATCCACAGGTGGAGCCAGCTGCCGCACCCGACCGCTCTCCATCACCGCAATGCGGTCGCCGAGGCCCATCGCTTCCGACTGGTCGTGCGTTACGTAGATCGTCGTCGTCCCGACGCGTTGCTGAAACCGCATAAGCTCATCCCGAGCGCTCGCTCGCAGTTTCGCGTCGAGATTGGATAGCGGCTCATCGAGCAGGAAGACCGCGGGTTCCCGTACGAGTGCCCGCGCTAGTGCGACACGTTGCCGTTCGCCGCCGGAGAGTTGCCGGGGCCGGCGGTTGAGCAACTGATCTATGCCCAACAGCTCGGCGGCCCAGCGGGCCTTCGTTTCGCGTTCGGCCTTATCGAGCTGGGAAGCCTTGAGCGGGAAGACAATGTTGTCGAAGACGGTCTTGTGCGGGTACAACGCATAACTCTGGAACACCATGGCGATGCGTCGCAGCCGGGGCGGCAGGCCGTTGACCACATTGCCGCCAATAAGCACCTCACCGACGGTGGGGTCCTCGAGGCCGGCGATAGTACGCAACAGGGTGGTCTTGCCACAGCCAGACGGACCTAACAACACGAGGTATTCGCCCTCATGCGTCGCTAGGTTGATGTCATCGATTGCGCGGACGTGGCCGTGACCGCGTCCGCCGTCGAACTGCTTCGTCAGGTTGCGGACCTCGACGACAGCCACCGGTGCATCCAGTCGTGCGGACTATCCCGCGACCAGCCCGCGTGAGCGCCAGTTCTGGAAGATGCCGTTGATTTGTTTTTCGGCTTCCGCTACCGATTGCTGCGGGGAGAGCTCTCCGCGCGCTGCCTTGGCGTACATGTTGGGAATGACGAAGGTGTACAGCACCTCGCCGATGGCGGGACTGGCTGGCCCGGGGTGCCCGATGTTAGTGCACCAGTCAGTCGAATCCTTAAGTATGGCGAGCTTGTCTGGCGGGTTGGCGCCGAATGGATCCTTGTCGAGCCAGCCGTCTAGATCCGGCACCGCATCCGGGAATGCGGGGAAGTCGTAGAGCTTCGACTGGTAGGTCACCGATGGCAGATTCGCGGTGTAGTGGAGCAGGAATTCCTTTGCAGCATCGACGTTGGGCGAGAACGACGGAACGATCCAGTTGTACATGACGTGCTGTGCAACGAGCGCGGTCTTCGGGCCCTGCAGCGCCTTGACAAAGGAGATGTCGTCGGCCACCGCCGGGTTCTCGGTCTGTGCCGTACGCCAGGCTGAAATGGAATTGAGGATGTACGACATCTGACCGGCAACCAGGCCCTGGTTGTTCGATGCGGCATTCCACGAGAACACCTCTGGCGTCATCGACTCCTTGTAGAGCCTGGTCATGAACTCCACAGCCGCCACGGTTTCTGGGGAGTTGATGACGACCTTCTCGTTCTCGTCTTGAATCGAGCCGCCGAACGACCACATCAGGGCACGCCCGGCCATGTTGGAGTCGATCTCCTGAGACATCCCGATGCCCATCTGGACACCCTGGGATTTCTTGATCTCGGCCCCACCCTTGAGAAGCTCGTCCCAGGTCGAAGGCCCATTGGGCAGACCGACCTTCTCCCACATGCTCTTTCGATAGTCACCGGGATCGGGAGCCCATGCGGGCGAGTACGCGTAGTACTTGTTGGTGTTCGGATTGAAGCTCGATTTCCGAACGACGTCCAGCATCTTGCCGTGCCGCTTTTCGGCCTCTTGCACGATGTCCTTCAAGTCGACAACGCTAGGCTCGAACTGCGAGAAAGTGGCGATGTACTGAATGAGGTCGTGGCCCTGCTTGGCTTGGATCTCAGCCGCGGTGCGGGCCGGGATCTCGGCCTGGTTGATGTGGTCGACTGTGACGTTGACTCCGACTTGCTTCCCCCACTCCTGCACGAACGGGTCGAACCACTTATCGGCTGCAGGCACGAAGTGGCTCCACATCAGGATCTTGAGGTCGCCGGAGAGCTTGCGCGTCGGCTCAGTGAATGTGGTCGACGGCGTGGGAACGCCCGGCGCGACTTGCGGCTGGACTGCCTGTTCTCCAGATGTGCATCCCGCGAGGGCTGCACCGGCCATCGTGGCCCCGGCGAGCTGCAGCAACCTGCGGCGTGAGATCTCGTACGTGGTCATGACCGCATCGCTCCTCATCAGGGAAAATCACTTACCCCGGTGCCGGAAAGGTAAACATCAACGGAGGTCCCGCCTCGGTTGCAGTCCGATAACCGTCCTACGTCTCAGCCCGTCGGGACCTTCGACTCTGCGGCTGCGATGTCGAAGAAGGCACATTGGAATGGAATGCGAAAGGCGGAGCGATTATGACCAAGATCTTGATCGGGTACGGGACAACCGAAGGACAGACGGCGCGCATTGCCGGTCATCTTGCCGAGGTGATTCGGAGCCAAGGTCTCGAGGCGCAAGCGCTAGACCTCAAACAGTCGAAAGATACCAGTCTGGACGGTTACGACGCAGTGATCGTCGGAGGCTCAATCCATATGGGCAAGCACGAGGACTACGTTGTCGACTTCGTTCGGAAGAACCGTCTGAAGTTTGAGGGTGTGCCGTCAGCGTTCTTCTCGGTGAGCCTTGCCGCCCACGGCGACATGGCGAACGCTGAGGCCTACCTCACAAAGTTTGAGCAGGAGACGGGCTGGCAACCAGCTCAGGTCGGCTTCTTTGGCGGCGCCCTGCTCTACCGTCAGTACGGGTTCATCAAGCGCCTCATGATGAAGAAGATCGTGAGCGACAAGCCAGGCAACTTGAGTACCGACACCTCGCGCGACCACGTTTACACCGATTGGGACGAGGTCAAGCGGTTCGCCGAGGCATTCCTGGAACGACTTGCTCGGGAAGACGCGACGCAGAGCAAGACCGAGTCATAGCTGCAGGACTACCGCCACGCTGAGGTCAGGATTAAAGAGCGCGGCGTTGGGCGACCAGCGCGAGCTGCGGCATATAGCGGAAACAGCACGCATCAGCATCCACCGAGCCGCCGACGCTGTGATCGAGAATCCGTCGAGCAGCGGTTGGGATCGATAGCGGTCCTCCGGGGACGCGCTGCTGAACGTGAACGGCTCCGCTGCGATGAGTGCAGCTCGTGATCCAGTGCATACGGCGGGCGACACTTGACCTTGGAGGGAGTCGCCATGCCGCTGCGCCGATCGGTGGTGCCACTTGCGCTGATCGCCGCGCTCCTGGTGGGCGCCTGCGCGGCAGATCAGCCGGAAGAGACCCGGCCGTCATCACCTGCTCAAACCTACGAGGTGCCGGAGGGATCACGCCCACACGATGTCGCGCTGGCCAATGACGGTGGGGTGTGGTTCACCGGTCAGCGGGCCGGATTTCTCGGCTATTTCAACCCATCGACGCAAGCCGTGGAACAGGTGCCGCTGGGGGCAGGTTCAGCACCGCACGGTGTGATTGTCGGCCCGGACGGTGCGGCGTGGGTGACCGACGGTGGACTGAATGCCATCGTCCGCGTCGACTCGACGACGCATCAGGTGCGTAGCTATCGGCTACCCGCCGGCCGAGAGGGCGCCAACCTCAACACGGCGACGTTCGACCGCGATGGGGTGCTGTGGTTCACCGGCCAGGCAGGCGTATATGGACAGCTCGATCCGGGGACCGGAAGCATGACGGTGTACGACGCTCCGCGCGGCGCCGGGCCGTACGGCATCGCCACGACACCTGATGGCGAGGTCTACTACGCCTCGCTTGCGGGCAACTACGTGGGGCGCATCGACACCGCGACCGGTAAGACCACAGTGCTCGAACCCCCAACGCCACAGCAGGGCGCACGTCGCGTCTGGTCGGACAGCACCGGACGCCCTCCAGCACCGTGGCCGGCTCCGCGCCGAAAAAGTGCGGTACGCCGTTGACCTGATCCCCGACCACCGTGGCCTGCGCCAGCAGGTGGTGGCCGTTGATCCGCCAGGCCCAGGGATCGGTGCTCGTCGGATCTCCCAGCACCACCAGCCAGTACGGCAGGTCCCGGTACGGATCAACGCCAGCTCGGCCGGCCTGCTGG
>JBKOZG010000149.1:0-6609 GCA_046725775.1 Actinomycetota bacterium
CGGTGAGCCGGGCAAGCAACTCCGGTTTCGCAGGGTTCGGCAGCCGGTCCACCTGTACGACGCGGTCGGCGGCGAAACCAACTCGGGCATTGAACAACGCGCAGCCACAACTAATGACCATTTGACGGCCAGTGGGGTCCAGCGCTCTCAGTTGTCGATCGCTGTCACCGTACAACTCGAGAACGTCCGGTCGAAGAATGAAATGCCACGGCTGGGTATTGTGGATCGACGGTGCCCAGCTGGCCCGCTCCACTGCCTTTCTGAACAGTGCCTTCGTCTCCTCCTGAACAGTCGACATGTTCGGACTCCTTGATACGTGCTCTGGTCTGCGACCGAGCGCCAGCGTTCGCACAGATGGTCGTAGCTATACTCACAGCGTGATCAAGAAGTAGCGGTAATGGCAGGGTCGATAGTCCCGAATTGCGCGGCTGCTCGGCCCCCTACTTGAGCCGCGTGGGCGCGTACTGATCAGCGGCCGAATCCCTGCCTAATCGAGACCTTTGACCCTACTGGCTCTCCCCGTACTGATCGACATTGTGACTATCGACAGGTTGCAAACAGCGGATGTCGCGATGGAAGCGATTCGCCGGTTGGAGCGATCGGTTTAACCGATGTCGCGCTGGTTTGGAGGGAAGGGCGCCAACCTTGGCGAGCTGACGAATGCAGGACTGCCCGTACCGCCAGGCTTCGCGGTGACCGCTACTGCCTACCTCGACACGGTTTCGAAGTCGGGCGCGGCTCGCCCGGCTCGTGGGCGAGCTTAATGCCGACGATCCCATCTCGCTAACCGAGACCCAGCGGGCCGCACGCGAAGAAATCATGGCCACCCCATCCCGGCCGAGTTCGCAGATGCCATCGAAAACGAGTATCGCGGCTCGGGAATGATGTCGCGGTCGCCGTGCGGTCGTCGGGAACAACCGAGGACGCAGGCGACAGCTCGTTCGCCGGCATGAATGCCAGCTTCACCAATGTCATTGGATTCCCCGACGTGCTGGCGCGCGTCTTGGACTGCTGGGCGTCGCTGTCCGGCGAGCGGGTGTTGGCCTATCGGACCGAGCAACAGCTGACCCAGGAGCCGGCGATTGCGGTCATCATCCAGAAGATGATCTACTCCGAGGTGTCGGGGGTGATGTTCGCTGCCGATCCAACCACCGGATCCCTCGACCGGATGATCATCGAGTCGGTGTTCGGCCAAGGTGAGGCCATCGTCAGCGGCCGCGTCGAACCCGATACCTACATCCTTGACAAGGTCGGTTCACGGTTGATCTCGGTCCGCCAAGGTAGGCAGAAGTTCAGGATCGCTCGCGGCCCGGACGGCGCTGATGTCGAGCAACCGCTGGACGCCGGTGAAGTCGACCGAGCCTCAGCCAGGCTGAAATCATCGCGATTGCTGAACTGGGTTTTGCGCGCCGAGCGGCACACCCCTCAAGACTTGGAATGGGCACGGGCCGCGGGAGCAACATATCTGGTCCAGTCGCGATCACGACCCTGAGGGCTCAGGCGGCATCCGAGCCGCGACCGACGGCGCGGCTACTTCGACTCCTGCTTGGGCTGCTCCGGCTGCACAAGGGTTGGCGGATGGCGAGTTCTCGTGGACGTGGACCATCGCGGCGGCCTGAGCAGGCGGGTGGCGAAAAGTGAACGGGCCGGAGTCTGTCGCATGCACCATCCGTCGGGTGAGCAGCTGGTTTTGGCCGACCGGATCCGCTTCCGCTCCAGCGGTACGTCTTGGTGGCGACGGTATTCAGGCAGTACCCGCAATCGTGGGCGCCAGGGCGGTGGATTGGTCGCGGCCATAGCTGGCGGACAAACGCACCGGCTGGCTGGTTCGCTGCAGGCAACACGACGGCCGGTATCACAAAGCCGGTGGTGGGATCCACCACGGTCGAATAGGTAGGCCCATTCGGCAACGATCTTGGATGAGATTCGGGAGCATAAGACGTGGGAGGCGTGGTCTGCTTCGTCCGCGACGTACCCGCAGCCGTTGTCGTCGTGGAAGCACTGGTGATGCTTACATCCTAGAAAGGACAGTCTAGCAATGAGAACACGAGCAGAACACCTCGCATGGTGCAAGGAACGCGCCCTCCAATACGTCGCCGCACGGGCGCACAGCGAGGAGCTATGGCGTAGGAAGATAATCGTAGGCCTTCCTGCCCCGCCCACCGTAACCGTCGACGGGTTCACCTCCGCCTAACTTCGAATTGCCCGCCACGCGACCACCGCAATGGCCGCGTCGATCGCCAACGCCAGCAACCACCACGGCGTGAAGGTGAGGATGACCAGGACGATCGACACGGCAGCGGCTCCCAACGACACCGGCGCCCACCAATCCTGACCAGCGAGGTAACCGATGCCTGATACGACGAACCCGCCCGCCGCCAGCACAGCGAGGGCGGCCGCCGCCCCTCGGACCTCGCCGAAAAACGGTGAATGATGCGCGTCGAACGGCGCGTCCTTTGGTAAGCGTGGCACCCAGATCGCCACGTGGATCAGACCATGGAACACCAAGAAAAGGCCGCCCAGCCAACGCAGCATTGAGTCCCTCCCGCGTGTCGCCGTCGTTGCTAGTTTCTCATTTACCCGTCGGCTGGCTGGATCTAGGCTGCTCTGCCGATGAGCTCCGCATCCTCGCCCGACGCTTGCAGCCGCCGGGCGCGAGCGGAGCCTCTACGGCGTGCGCTTTTGACCGGCACGTCCCACATCAGAAACCAACTCCGGGACGGAGCCATCGGGAGGAGTGCCGTGAGAACGATCACCTCAGGAGCGGTGTCGCGCCCAATAGTCACTCGACAGCGGAGCGATCATCGACGCCTGGAATGCCCGCGCCGTGTCGACGAGAACCTATCTAGCTCGGGTGCGAATGAACTCCAAGGTACTGGGAGTCCTTGACGCCCGCCTTTCCTTGGTCGCGACTTGTGCTCAGGTGACGCCTTAGGTGATTGACGCCGCGAGCTGCCGACCCCACGCCCGCGCCCGGTCAATCTCACCGTCTAGAAGCGGCCCGTCGACGTCCCGGACGTAGAAGCTCTCGGCTTTCGCCACAGACCCGTACCCATGGCGGCGGGCAGCTTTAGCGGCGCCTTTGGCGGCTGACCCCGGTAGGTGGTGCATACTTTCGATCTTGGTGTCGAAGGTGGCCATCTTCTCGGTGTGTTGCCCAGATGGCAGCGCCGCCATCCACTCACGCAGCCCAAACTCCCGTTCGCCTTCCTGCGCGCCTTGGCTGATGGCGTCGGCGCGAGTGTTCGTCCGACTCATGGAGAAGGCGTGTGTGGGGCCTCCCGCCACGATCAGCGCCACGTCGGGATCCGGCTCGGTCGGCGCATCCGTCACCTCAGCCACCTGCACATCAACCGATTCTTCAAGTCCCGCCGCTACAGCGCGGGCGATCTGTTCAGTGTTGCCGAACATCGACTCGTAGACCACAAGGGCCTTCATGCTGGACCACTTCCTCTCACTATGGACGCTGGTCGGCTGCGAGCCGCGTTGCTCGCTCCTGGGTGCGCCATTCGCGCAAGGAGGCCGCCGGCAACCAGCGTCAGCGCGGCAAAGCTGAGCATCTTGGTGATGATTTCGCCGGCGGTGAGCGGAACGCTCGATACCAGCTGAGCGATGCCTTGGGCCATGAGCACCATGCCGATGCAGACGTTGATCACAAGCATGATGAGCGCCAGCAGGCTGCCCAGTGGTCGCTGTCGCAGCAATTGGACGGCTGCGATCACAGCAACTGGAACGACTAGGCCAAGATCCAGAGCTTCGGTGGCCGCACTCGTGTACGGACCGACTGCCTCGGCGATGTTTCCCGTCACGGAGGTCATGATCATTCCGGGCAGCCAGGCGAGTATGAGTGCGGCCGCGACAGCGATGAGGTAAGCCGCAAGGACCCGATGTCCAGGGTGTGCTGGCAGGGCCTCGGCGACTTCGTCGGCGTTCAGCCGCGATGCGACAAGGACCAGTCCAAATCCGGCGAGGCTTGCAGCCGCCACGTAAAGCGGGAAGGACCGGTTCTGCGCGGTGGCGAAGACCTGGGAGACGTAGTAGTAGGTGAAGAAGCCCAGCACTCCGGCGAGGACGGCTGGAGCCACCGGGCTGCGCCGCCAATACCAACGCAGGACCAGCAGCAGTACCGGGAGCTCGAAGAGCAGCATTGCCAGGTCCTGGCCTCGGTTTCCAGCACCGATCAGCCAGGTGTCGGCGGCATACAGCCCCTCCCCGTACAGCGTGACAGTCGCTCCGCGAGCTGTTTGCACGACTTGGCGACCCGGACCACCCGTGGTGAGCAGCCCAATGAGCGAACTAGTCGCGGCGAGCACAGCGAGAGCGCCCGTCAAAGCAAGCAGCGGCGTTTGCCGCTGTCCGGCTCGACTGGCGACGCCGACCGGATAAGTCGAGTTAGCCATGACACATTTCATCTCTCTTGGCAACGCTCGTGCAGCTTCAATCGGTGATGCCAGTGGCGTAGGTCGCGATACGAAGTGACAAAGGGCCCATTGATTTCCTACGAGACTCCGTGAGCAAGAGGAAGCCGGCATCCGCTCCGAACGCGGGTCTGTCAGCAGGTCAAACCGGGCCTTTCGGCCCTGGCAGGCGAATGGTTGCCGATATGCGATGGGAGCAGAATTCCAAGGAGGTCTGTCATGAATGCTCTGCTGGCGCCTCACAGGCGGGTCATGTGGGTTGCCTGGCTTATCGCGGCTCTGCTGTTCCTCCCTATCGGCAATGGTCTTGTCTACGGCGTGACTGTTCCACTGACCGCCGGTCTGCTCGTGCTTCTCGCCCCCGGGCTGCTGCCAAGTGTTGATCGGCACCTCGATGGTCGGGACATTCGCGCCGTCCTACTGCTCTACGTCGGTGTTGTCACGGCCCTGTATCTGGCGTTCCAAGTGTTCACCGTGAACCGGACGCTGGGACTGTTTCTCTGCTTCGCCGCGGGCCTCATCTTGGGTGTGATTGGGCCAGTGGTCTACACAGTCTGGATGCGTCGTCGGCCTCTCGCCGACCTGGGCTTGACAACGAAGAACTGGCGACAAGCTGTTGGTCTTGGACTCATCTTGGGTGCGGTCCAGTTCTTCCTAACACTGTACGGTTACCGGCTGCCAGCACCAATCGATTGGGTGCCATTGCTCGCGATGTCGCTGATGGTCGGTCTCTTCGAGGCGATCTTCTTCAGAGGCTTTATCCAGACCCGACTCAGCGCCAGCTTCGGCCCTGTCCCAGGCGTCATCGCTGCCGCGGCACTCTACGCTTTGTACCACGTCGGATACGGCATGGGAGCGCGAGAAATGGCGTTCCTGTTCGCGCTCGGCCTGGTGTACGGCATCGCCTACGCGTGCGTAAACAATGTGCTGGTTTTGTGGCCCGTGCTGATCCCTATCGGCTCGTTCTTCAACAACCTGCAGTCCGGCGGCATTGAGTTGCCCAGGGCTGCCATCGCGGGCTTTGTCGACGTCCTGGCGCTCATGGCCG
The DNA here is from genome assembly GCA_046725775.1 of Actinomycetota bacterium. GTDB lineage: Bacteria > Actinomycetota > Actinomycetes > Propionibacteriales > Propionibacteriaceae > Microlunatus. Next base: position 5,467 of record JBKOZG010000149.1, read on the forward strand.
CCGCCATCTGGCTCGCGCACCGCCACGAGCGTCGGGCGGTCAGGCAACCGATCCAGCAACCTCCGACACCCGCCGCCCGGACCTGAGCCTCATCCGGGGACCGGCGGCGCCGTCCCTGGCGCCATCACGCCGACCATGCCCGCCGCCGTCATACCGCGGGTGGGGTCGCGTCCGCTGACGGCGGTCTTCCTGCCGGTGGCGGGCTACCGTCGTGATTCTGCAAGTCGTGCCTTCTTGGTACGGCGCTGGGGACCTTTGACCCTGCGCGTACACACCCGCGAAGTGCAGATTTGAATATGACGTTCAAGGTCGACAGCGCCACCCGGTGGGTCCTCAAGACCCAACGCGCAAAGAACGCGACTGCGAAAGGTTCGACAAATGGCCAAGATCTTGATCGCGTACGGAACCACCGATGGACATACGACCCGGATTGCGGAATACCTTGCCGCCATGATTCGGGGCCAGGGCCACGAGGCAGCAGCGGTGAACCTCAAACGGTCGCCGGGTCCCCAACTGGATGATTACGACGCAGTCATCGTCGGAGGCTCAATCCATATGGGCAAGCATGACGAGCACGTTCGCGACTTCGTTCGGAGAAACCGTGTCGCGCTCGAACGTCTCCCCTCCGCTTTCTTCTCTGTGAGTCTTGCCGCCCACGGCGACATGGAGAACGCCCGCGCCCACGTGAATAACTTCGAGCAGGAGACGGGCTGGCGCCCAGCTCAAGTCGGATTCTTTGGCGGGGCCCTGCTTTATCGCCAGTACGGATTCCTGAAACGCCTCATGATGAAGAAGATCGTCCGCGACAAGCCAGGCAACTTGAGTCTCGACACCTCTCGCGACCACGAGTACACCGAATGGGACGAAGTGAAGCGGTTCGCCGAGGACTTCCTGGAACGCCTGGTTCCCAAAGACACTTCGAAGATCAAGAGCTAGCAAGCCGCGCTGTCAGCTCGCATTAGTCGACTTGGAAACCGTCATGCGACTGGTCCGATGGGTGCTGGTGGTGACACTCGGAGAGGCTGTCGGCTTCAGCGTGCCGGCAGCCGTAGGTGTCGCGGTGACCAGCGCTGCATGGGGACCGTTGGCCACGCTGGTTGCCTTGGTGCTGGCGGGATCGGTGGAAGGCGCAGTGCTTGGCGC
>JBKOZG010000139.1:0-3324 GCA_046725775.1 Actinomycetota bacterium
GTTACGCCCTATCCGCCGGGCTTCCCGGTGCTGGTGCCCGGGCAGGTGTTCAGCGAGGAGATCTTGTCCTTCATGCGCAGCCTCGATACGCCTGAGATCCATGGCTACGAGGCAAGGCTGGGCTACCGCACCTATACGTCCAAGGCGCTGGAAATGGTCGCTGAGCGACCCAGCGCTTGATTTGGCTGCGCCCTGAGCGTTCAGGCGTGGCGAGCTCGGTCGCGCAGGAGCAGCCAGCCCACGACAGCGACCAACGCAAGGTGGAGCCCGATCCCCGCCGTTTGAGCGACTGCATCGAAGGTGGGGAAGCCCTCCAGGTGGAGAGCGTGGTACACCGCGTGCGGCACTGCGAATACGGCGAGCGAGCCGATCGCGACCGCACTCAGCAGCCACTGGCCGGTTACGGCGGCCGCCGTGAGCGGGACCGCCAGAGCAAGATTGAGGGCACCGACGTCACGAATGAGGTGTTCGTTGTACGGCGGAAGCAGTGCGACCCAGGCGTGTCCAGACACCGGAAAGCTGGCGTAGAAGCTCGCTGGTGCTAGCAGCGCCCAGATACCAACGACTCCCTGCACCGCCGCGAGGATCCCCAGCCCAGCTCGTACGCCCGCCGATGTGGTACGCGCCTTGGGCGCAGCCTCGGATCCGGTCACGGTATGTGTGACGCGGTGGCTGGTGCTGGTTTGCGCCGCGTGACGCATAAGTTGATCATGGGAGTGGACCAATCTCCTGTGCCAAGACTGTTCGATTGGGCGGCCAGCGTAACGACAGCGCTCCCTGATCAGCCTGATGTGATCAGGCAATAATGGCCCGTGCGGCTCCCACCTGTCTTACCGGCCATGGCAACGGCCCGGGGGATCAGGCTAAAACATGGGTCAATCGCCTAGGAGCTTGTCGGGAGGTAGTGCCCCGACGATCCGAGTAGCACTCGGGTGGGTATGCATTGGGAATAGAGACCACACAAGGCAGGGGACCACGGTGCAATTTCGCTACGTCGGAAACTCAGGCATCAAGATCTCGGAAATCACCTACGGCAATTGGCTGACGCACGGCTCGCAGGTCGAGAACGATCAGGCTAGGGCGTGCGTACGGGCCGCACTCGACGTCGGCATTACGACCTTCGACACTGCGGACGTCTACGCCAATACCAAGGCCGAGAGCGTGCTGGGTGAGGCCTTGAAGGGTGAACGGCGCGAGTCGCTGGAGATCCTCACCAAGGTTTATTGGCCCACCGGTCCGAAAGGGCACAACGACGTCGGCCTGTCGCGCAAGCACATCATGGAGTCGATCAACGGATCCCTGTCCCGGCTGCAAACCGACTATGTCGATCTCTATCAGGCTCATCGCTACGACCACGACACTCCGCTCGAGGAGACCATGCAGGCGTTCGCTGACTTAGTGCGCATGGGCAAAGTGCTCTATGTCGGCGTCAGCGAATGGACGGCCGAGCAGATCCAAGACGGGCATGACCTCGCCGAGGATCTTGGCATCCAGCTGATCTCCAACCAGCCGCAGTATTCGATGCTGTGGCGAGTGATCGAGGCCGACGTGGTACCGCTCAGCATCTCGCTCGGAGTGTCCCAAATAGTCTTCTCGCCCATCGCCCAGGGTGTGCTCACCGGAAAGTACCGACTGGGCGAGCAGCCGCCGGCCGGCTCGCGCGCAACCGACGAGAAGGGCGGCGCAGACATGATCAAGAGGTGGATGAGCGATGACGTCCTGAAGCGAGTCCAGCAGCTCGAACCGCTCGCCAAGGAAGCCGGACTGTCCATGGCGCAGCTGGCTGTGGCGTGGGTGCTGCAGAACGGCAACGTCGCAAGCGCGATCATCGGCGCATCACGGCCTGAGCAGGTCCACGACAACGCCACTGCGGTTGGAGTGAAGCTGGAGGACGACCTGCTCAGCAAGATCGACGAAGTACTGGATCCTGTTGTTCAGCGCGACCCTGCTAAGACCTTGGAGAACTCGCCTCAGACGCGCTAATCATCTTTGAATGATCAGCCCTCGCAGCGACGACGCGGCAACGGGAGCTGGCTGACGTTCCTGACCGAACAGCTGTGCTGCGACCGCCGACAGGAATCCGAACAAGGCTGCCGTCGCAATCACGAGTCGCACACTGAGGGTGTTGAGGTCAGGCCAACCGGCAATGACCAGGACCGCCACCACGGTAGCGATAGCTGCCACCGCCCAGCCTCGCCGCCCGAGTGCTGCGTACCGCCGCGCGAACACCCCGCAGGCGGCGATCGCGCCCACAAAGCTCAGCCCGAAACCGACCTCGTGCAGTACGCCATGCGCGCTCATCGTTGGCGCTCCGGCCGGAGCACCTGGCGGAAATCCGGCACCTGCGTCGGTGGCGAAGACCCCGGCGACAATCAGCCCAACGCCGGTGAGGGCAACAAGCCGCGGAGCCCAGGTGCTGCCGCGACCCGGTCGCAGCGCCTCCCGCAGGCCGACAGCACCAGCCACGTACAAAACTCCACTGACGACGAAGTTGGCAATCTGAAGCCAGCCGAGGGAACCAAGGCTGAGCAAGCTGATCGGGTGTCGACCAAGATCGAACCCAGTGCGGGTGAACGCCTGGGCCAGGCTAGCCACGACGAACAACGGACCAGCGATGATGCAGCAGCCAAGCAGTTTGCGCTTCATGATCGAAAAACCTCTATCCTTACGCGGCGCTCCGTTTGCGCCTCTCACGGGGACGTCGGAGCAGAGGACGCTAACCGGACATGAAACCGGACACTTATCAGTGGTCAAGTAGGCGTGTCGCGCGGCCGATGAGGTAGCGCTGTTGTGGCAGGTTCCTAGCCCTGCGAGCTGCTGCGCGATAGGCCTCACAAGCTGCGGCCGTCTCGCCGCTCAGCTCCAGCAGGTGCGCGCGCACCGCGTACAGCCGGTGATCTTCAGCCAGTTGCTTGTCGGTTGCCAGCGTTTCAAGTCGCTGGAGTCCGCTGGTTGGGCCATCGGCCATGGCTACGGCGACGGCATAATTCAGCGCAATGACCGGATTGTCGGAGATCTGCAGCAGCAACTCATAGAGCGCCTTGATCTGCGGCCAGTCGGTTTCCTCAGCGCTTGGGGCCTCATCGTGAATCGCAGCGATCGCGGCCTGGAGCTGGTACGGGCCGGCTGTCCCGCCCGGCAACGCTTCGGTGATCAAGGCGACGCCCTCAGCGATCGTGTCGGCATCCCAGAGCGTACGGTCCTGATCGGCCAGCGGCACCAGCTCACCGTTCGCGGTGGTCCGGGCATGACGGCGGGCGTCGGTGAGCAGCATCAGCGCCAGCAGTCCGGCAACCTCGCCGTCATCGGGCAGCAGTTGATGGA
>JBKOZG010000361.1:0-5247 GCA_046725775.1 Actinomycetota bacterium
GTCCAACCCTGTTCACCAAGCTGCTCCTCGAGGTCGGGGCCCTGAGCACCTGCCTGAATGCGTGGCAGACCAGACTCCTCGTCAATCTCGATCACCCGGCTCATCCGACCAAGATCAACTGAGATCACGGGCCGGGTCTCATCTTCGGGAGCACTCAGGCTGCCGGAAAAACTGGTCCCCCGCCGTACGGAATGATCACCGCGTCTGCCGCCACGGCGCGATCGACGAGGAGCTGCACATAAGCTTCGTTGCCCCGATAGACCACGACATCGGGTACGCGCGGAATGTCGCCTGCCCGTATCCGCAGCAAGTCGCGCGCGCTCTTCCCGTACGTGTGGACAATCCGTCAAGATCATCTCGTACGCATTATCGGCGCCAACCACATCGGTCAGCTCGGCAAGCAGCTGATCGCTGATCATGGGCGCCGGGATGGTAGATCGTCGAGCGACATTTGGTGACATTGGCGGCGTGTTCACATCAAGATCGATGATTTTGATCAGGAACGGTCGGAACGCCGGCTTGTCCTCGTGGTGGAACCTCACACCTTCCACACCCCAGCCCCACCACTTCATGTGCTTGACGTCGGGCATCCCAGGCATTCTCCTCTGCTCTGGGTGAGCAGCTCTACGTGTGGTCGGCGCGGTAGGAGGTCGCGTAGTCGATGAGTCCGGTCACCTCTTTGGCAATGCGCTCGGAGAACTGGGCGACTGTCTCGCCATCCTCGGCGCGCATCGGTTCCCCAAACGCGACCAACACCGGCAGCCTGCCGCGGGTTGGCCAATTCTGGCCGTACGGCATGGCCTCAGCTGCGCCAACGATGGCAACCGGCAGGCACGGCACATCCCTGCTGATGCATAGTGCCGCAGCACCGGGTTTGAAGCCGCCCATCTCACCGGTCCTGGATCGTGTGCCCTCGGGGAAGAGCAACAGCGGAACGCCATCATCAAGCAGGCCGGTGGCCAGCCCGTGGCGGCCGCGAAGCCCGGTGCGGTCGACCGGAAACGCATTGAAGAACAGCGAGGTCAGGCTCTTGCGCCACCACACATCGAAGAAGTAGTCAGCTGCGGCCCCGGCCGCGACGTAACGGGAAAGCCTGCGCGGTAGCGATCCCAAGATCAGCGGCGCATCGAGATGGCTCGCATGGTTCGACACCACGACGAAGGGACGACGGAGGTCCTGGAGATGGTCCTCGCCTAGCACCGTCACGGTCACCAGCCGCCAGACCAGTGGCTTCAGCAGACCCCGCTGCGCAACGAACCGCGCACCCGCGTGCAGCGGTGAAGTGTAGCGGCTCCGGGTAGACATCGGTCTAGCCTAACCCGAGTGGGGGTGGCGTAATGCGGGCCAACTCAGACTAAGAGTTGGGAGCACTCGGCTTGGCGGGCCAGAGCGTTTGCTAGTGACGGCGGGAGGTCAACTTGCGGGAGACGGCGCGCAGGGTGCGGCGCGGCAGCTGGTCGCAGATCATCATCAGCACCTTGTAGCGCTTGGAGGGAATAGAGATCACTTTGCCCCCAGCAGCATCGGCCAGGCAGTCGGCCACAAGTTGATCAGCGTCCAACCAGAGAAAGGCTGGAATCCAGCCGACATTGATGTTTGCGCGCTCATGGAATTCGGTGCGCACCCACCCCGGGCATAGTGCGACGACCTTGACTCCACTGCCATGCAGCTCGTTCGCGAGGCTCTCGGTGTAGGACGTCACCCAAGCCTTGATCGCTGAGTAGCCGCCCATGGCTACGAAGCCAGCGGTACTCGAGACATTGATGATCGTGCCGGCTCCGCGCTGCCGCATGGCCCGTCCGGCAGCGGCGCTGAGCATCAGCACCGCCCTGATCATCACGTCGATGGCGTGTTCGTGTGGCGTGGTATCGGCAGCGGTGAGTTTGGCGTGGATTCCGAAACCTGCGTTGTTGACCAGGAAGTCGACCGGTTGCTCCGCGCTGGCCAGCCGCTCGGCGATCCCGAGCACCTCACCGCGTACCGCCAAATCTGCGGCGATCGTTTCCACGCTGACCGCGTAGCGCTCCTTCAGCTCGGTTGCCATCTCGGAAAGTCGGTCGGCGTCGCGCGCTACCAGAACCAGGTCATCCCCGCGCGCTGCCAGCGCCCGCGCGAAGGCCGCGCCGATGCCTGACGTACCGCCGGTGATCAGCGCAGTTGCCATGCGCTCACCCTACTGACCGGGTCAGCAGTCTGAGCGGGCTTCCAGTAGCGCTGCCGTCTCCCGGGCGATCGCCAGCTCCTCGTTGGTGGGCACTACCGCGATCTTGATCGGTGAGGCGTCGGCCGAAATCAGCCGCGCAGCCTTCGAGGGTGTGTCGTTAAGCTCTGCGTCCATCTGGAACCCAAGGCCATCAAGATCGTCGACCACTGCAGCTCGCAATGCCGGATTGTTCTCCCCGACGCCGGCGGTGAAGTTGAGAACATCGAGCCGACCAAGCAGTGCCAGGTACGCGCCGAGATAGTGCTTCAGCCGGTGGACGTAGACCTCGAATGCCAGTTGCGCCGCCTCATCGCCGGAAGTTCGCCACTCCTCGAGCTCGCGGAAGTCGTTGACCCCGGCCATGCCCTTGAGCCCGGACTGCTTGTTCAGCAGTGTGTCGATGTCACCGATGGACATCCCGAGCTCGTTGTGCAGGAAGGTGTGTAGGCCCGGATCGACATCGCCTGAGCGGGTGCCCATCACCAGACCTTGGAGTGGCGTCAGACCCATCGACGTCTCGATGGCAACGCCACCGCGTACCGCCGACGCCGAGCAACCGTTCCCCAGATGCAGCACGATTTGATTCAGCTCGCCAAGATCACGGCCAACAAGCTCCGCAGCGGCCCGCGATACGTAGCGATGCGAGGTGCCATGGAAGCCGTAACGCCGAATCCGATACTTCTCGGCAAGATCACGAGGGATCGCGTACGTTGCGGCGGCCAGCGGCAGGGTGCCGAAGAAGGCGGTATCGAAGATCGCAATATGCGGTACGTCGAACTCGGCCCGCGCTGCCTGGATGCCGGACACGGCCCCCGGATTGTGCAAGGGCGCAAGAGGAATGAGGTCCTTGATCTCGTCGAGCACGTCGTCATCGACGATGGTCGGGTCAGAGAAGTTCGGCCCACCATGAACGACTCGATGGCCGACGGCTCGCAACCCAACCGTATCAAGATCAACACCAGCGGCCGCAAGTTGCTCCGCCATTGCCCGCATCGCCGCGTCATGATCAGCAATGGCACTACCCGCCTCGCCGATCCGCTCGATGATGCCCTTGGCCTGCACCTCGGCGGTCTCCGGCACGACTAGCTGATACTTCAGGGACGAGGAGCCGGCGTTCAGGACCAGGACGGGTGTCTCGCTCATCCGGGTCCCCCAGCGGCTGCAGGCTGGGACTCGCCGCGTTTGATGGCTTGCGCCTGGACCGCGGTGATCGCCACGGTATTCACGATGTCGGATCTCAGCGCCCCCCGCGACAAGTCGTTCACCGGCTTGCGGAGCCCTTGCAGCACCGGTCCGATCGCGACGGCGTTCGCACTGCGCTGCACGGCCTTGTAGGTGTTATTGCCGGTATTCAGGTCCGGGAAGATGAATACGGTGGCGCGCCCGGCCACCGGCGAATCAGGCAGCTTGGTTCGTGCCACCTGCGGATCGACCGCCGCGTCGTATTGGATCGGACCCTCCAGCAGCAGATCCGGGGAGCGCTCTGCGACGAGCGCCGTCGCGGCTCGTACCTTCTCCACGTCTGCTCCGGATCCGGAGGTGCCGGTCGAGTAGGACAGCATCGCAACACGCGGCTCGATCCCAAACTGCTGCGCGGTCTCGGCCGAGGAGATGGCGATGTCGGCCAACTGTTCGGTCGTCGGTTCAGGTATGACGGCGCAGTCGCCGTAGACCAGCACCCGATCAGCCAGGCACATCAAGAACACGCTCGAGACAGTGCTCACTCCAGGCTTGGTCTTGACGAACTCCAATGCCGGCCGGATGGTGTGTGCGGTCGTGTTCACCGCACCGGAGACCATGCCGTCTGCGAGCCCGAGCTGGACCATCAGCGTGCCGAAATAGGAGATGTCGGTCACGATCTCCCGGGCGCGCTCCACGGTCATCCCCTTGTGGGCGCGGGCTTCGGCGTACGCAGCAGCGAACTTCTCAACAAGATCAGCATCGAACGGCGACACGATCGTCGCCTCGTCAAGATCAAGACCGAGGGCCGACGCCCGGGCGCGTACGCTGTTCTCCTCACCGAGCAGCGTAAGGTCGGCCACACCCCGCAGCAGCAGAATCGCCGCCGCCTCGAGGATCCGATCGTCCTGACTTTCCGGCAATACGATCCGTTGCCGATCGGCGCGCGCCCGTTCCATGAGCTGGTACTCAAACATCAGCGGTGTACGGACATGGGAGCCGGAAATATCAATCGCCGCCAACAGGGCCGCCTGATCGACCCGTTCGGCGAACGCCCGATACGCTGTCTCGATCTTGCGGCTGGAGTCTTTGGTGATCGGTCCGCGCACCCGCATAACCCGTTCGGCAGTGGTGAACGTGCCTAATTCCGTCAGCGCGATCGGCAAATGTTGCTGCACACCTTCGGACAGCCGACGGATTGTCTCGGGCATTTCGTATCCACCAGTGAGAAGAATCCCAGCCAGGGCCGGGAAGGTGCCGGACTGGTGAGCGAGCATGAGACCGGGGAGCAGGTCGGTGCGGTCGCTGGCCGCGATCACTGCGACATCCGGCACCAGCCGATCCAGGACGTGCGGCAGGCTCATGGCTGCGACGATCACACCCAAGGCCTCCCGATCCATCCAGGTCTGGCTGCCCAGCACCAGCTCGCCATCAGCGGCCTCGACCAGCGCTCGAAAGGTCGGCGCAGAGAGCAGTGAGCTTTCCGGGATAGCAGCCGTCACCACATCCTCAAGATCAGCAAGTGCCTGACGAACTGCATCAGTAGCGTCATGATCAACACGGTTGGCGATCACTGCTACGGTGTGCGCGTGGTTGGCTCGCAGTTCCGCCATCGCACTTTGGGCCGCTGCGCGGATCTGTTCCGGATTCCGCTCCCGGCCGTGCACCACCAGCACGACTGGAGATCCAAGATTGGCGGCGATCTTGGCATTGAAGGACAGCTCCGTGCCGGTCGCGACGTCTGTGTAGTCCGAGCCCACGACCAAGATCACTTCGAAGCGATCGGTGAGCTGGCCAAAACGCTCGACGATCACGTGTAGTGCTTCGTCTGCATCTTTCCGCGCGGCCTCGTAGGTCACTCCGAT
>JBKOZG010000001.1:0-5475 GCA_046725775.1 Actinomycetota bacterium
GAGCAGGTCTACGAATCGGGCCTGGTGCACGAGCGGCAGGCGCAACCAGAGCAGGTCTACGAATCGGGCCTGGTGCACGAGCAGCAGGCCGAACCGGAGGAGGCGTACGAATCGGGCCAGGTGCACCACCGGCAGGGCCAACCAGAGTGGGCGCACGAATGGGACCAGATTTATAACCAGCTGGCTGACACGGAGCCATTGAGCCATCTCGACCCCAATGAGGACTCCGCCGGGGGCCCCCAAGGCGATGTTGCTCCGCGACCCCATGTCGATGGTCAGGGTGGCAACGGCATCGACAGCTTCGCCGACCCGGACTATCCCGAGGACGAGAGGGAGTCGGCACCTGACGGGGAACTCTTGATCGAAGATCGCGGCATATCTGACGAACAGGATGAGGGCCGAAAAGCCAATGGCGAAGCCAACCGTCGCCGCGGCTCGAGCGTACTGCAGTGAATTTGGACTGGGCCTGGATCGAACGCAATCTGTCAATGATCGGCAGGTTGCTGGTCGAGCACGTCATTCTCGCCCTGGTGCCAGTCGTCATCGCCTTCGTGATCTCGTTGCCACTCGGCTATCTGGTCTCCAAGACCCGGCGGGTGGCCAACGTCCTGCTCGCTTTTCTCGGTGTCATCTATTCGGTTCCGTCGTTGGCCCTTTTCGTGCTGATGCCGTTGCTGCTCGGCACGCAGATCCTCAATCCGATCAATATCATCGTGGCTTTGGCGATCTACTCGATTGCACTGCTGGTTCGCAGCGTCGTGGACGGACTGCGCTCGGTGCCAGTTCCGGTCAAACAGTCAGCTACCGCCGTTGGCTACGGCTGGCTGCGCCGGCTATTCCGGGTTGAGCTGCCGCTGGCTATGCCGGTAATCTTTGCTGGCCTCCGCGTGGTCACCGTCTCGAACATCGCTCTCGTGAGCGTGGCGGTCCTGGTGGGAAGCGGAGCGCTGGGCAAGCTCTTTGACCTCGGCTTCGCCAGCTACTTCTACACGCCGATCATCGTCGCGCTGGTTCTGATGCTGGGACTGGCGCTGATCTTCGACGCCCTCATCCTGCTCGTCCAACGCGGAACGCTGCCGTGGTTGAGGTTGCGGAAGCGGCCGGCATGAACCTTTTCGAGTATCTGTCTGATCCGGCCAACTGGCAGGGCCCCGGCGGGATCTGGAACCTCTTGCTTCAGCACCTCGCCTATACCGCTGCGGCAGTGGGGATTGCCGCGGCGATCGCCATCCCGCTCGGCATCTTCATCGGTCACACTGGCCGTGGCTCCTTCCTGGTGATTGGCCTCAGCAACGCTGCTCGCGCCATTCCTACATTGGGCTTGCTCGTCCTTGTGGTGCTCCTTTTGGGCACCGGCGTGGGACCGATCATCGGCGTTCTAGCCATACTCGCCCTGCCGCCGATCTTGACCGCCACGGCGGCGGGGATTCGCGGTGCTGATCATGAGGCGGTGCACGCGGCTCGGGCGCTCGGCATGTCGGCAGCGCAGGTCGTGGCCAAGGTCGAGTGGCCACTCGGCCTGCCACTTGTGATCTCAGGCCTGCGGAGTGCAACCCTGCAAGTGGTCGCGACTGCGACGGTCGCGGCCTACAGCTCAGGGGAAGGCCTTGGTCGGCTGCTCATCACAGGCAACGCGACCCGTAACTACCCCCAGATGTTCGCGGGCGCTTTCATGGTTGCGCTGCTGGCCATCGTGCTGGACATCTTGCTGGGCGGGCTCGGGCGGCTTGCCCGCCGCCGTGCCAGCCCTGCACGCAAGACGATCCCCAAGCCCTCCCAAGTCCCAGTTGACATAGTCGGATAGTGGATCCTGTCAGCACGATAGGGAGTTCAAGATGACGACCAAGCAACGGATCATCAGCGTCGCTCTGGGTATCGCTGCCCTGCTGCTGGCGGCATGCGGGGGCAACACCAATCCGCTGGGCCAGGCGACCTCACCCCAGCCCACGCAAACGGGAGAAGCGAGTGCCGCCGCCCCGATCGTGGTGGGCTCGGCCGACTTCACTGAATCCAAGATTCTGGCCGAGATCTACTCGCAAGCCTTGAAGGCAAAAGGTGTCGAGTCATCGACCAAGCTGGGCATCGGATCGCGGGAGATCTATATCAAGGCGCTCCAAGATAAGTCGATCTCGGCGGTACCTGAATACACCGGGAACCTGTTGCTCCACTTCGACCCGAACGCCACCGCGACCACGGCTGCTGAGGTGGAAAAGGCTCTGCCGGACGTGCTGCCGAGCGACCTCAAGCTCCTCAAGAGCTCCGCCGCGGTCGATCAGGATGTTTATGTTGTCACCAAGGAGTTCTCGGCGCAGCAAGGCATCACATCGCTTGAGGACTTGAAGAAGATCGCCAGCACTTCGACATTGGGCGGCCCACCGGAGCTTGAGGAGCGGGCATATGGCCCCCCCGGCCTGGAAAAGATCTACGGTGCCAAGTTCAAGGCATTCGTCCCGTACCCCAAGTACCCACCGAAGATCAGCGATCTGGATAACAACAAGATCCAGGTTGCGACCTTCTTCACCACCGACGCTGTCCTCGCCGAGAAGGGCTACGTCCAGCTCGAAGACCCGCAGTCGATGATCTTGCCGCAGAACCTTGTTCCACTGGTCCGCTCCGATGTGGCTGACTACCAGACCGCCGTGGCAGCGCTGGAGGCCGTCCAGGCAGCGCTGACCACTGAGGAACTGATGGAGCTGGACAAGAAGGTTGACAGCGATCACCTGGATCCTGCTCAGGTCGCCGGGGAGTGGCTGACGAGCAAGAGCCTCGTCTAGCTGCGTCCGGCAACCGGGGGTTATTCGGCCTCGGGTGGCGCGATCTTGTGGTCGCGCTCGTCCCGGTCGGCCCACTCCAGCAGCTGATCGAGTCGATATGGGTGGTCGTCGATATCGGCGTGCAGGTCCCCCAGCTCAGCAAACCGAGCTGGCATGGTGGCGATGGTGAAGTCCTTGGGATCGGCGTTTTCGATCTCTTCCCAGCGCAGGGGCGCCGAGACGACGCCTTCAGGCGTGCCGCGTACGGAATATGCGCTGGCAATGGTGTGATCACGCGCGTTCTGGTTGTAGTCCACGAAGACCGATCCAGGATCCCGGTCTTTGCGCCACCAGGTCAGGTCCACTAGGCCGCCGGCGCGACGCTCAACCTCGCGGGCGAATGCCCAGGCCGCACGGCGAACGTCGGGATGTCCATGATCAGGAATGATTCGCACGTAGATGTGCAATCCCTTGCCCCCAGAAGTCTTCGGATACCCCACCGCACCAAGCTCGGCCAACAGCTCTTGCACGATCACTGACACCCGCCGTACGTCGGTGTAAGCGGCCACTGGCATGGGATCAAGATCGATCCGCCACTCGTCGGGCGACTCGACATCTTCGCGACGGGAGTTCCAGGGATGGAACTCCACGGTCGACATCTGCACCGCCCAAATGACATCGGCCGGATGAGTCACGCACAGCTCATCGGCATCCCGGTTGAAACGCGGGAAGTGCACCCGGACGGTTTCGACCCACGGCGGCGCTCCGTGCGGCAGCCGCTTCTGATGCACCTTCTCACCATCGACTCCGTCGGGAAAGCGGTGCAGCATGCACGGCCTGTGGTAGAGGGCATTGACGATGCCGTCGGCGACCGAGAGGTAATACCGAGCAAGATCAAGCTTGGTCTCCCCACGCGCGGAGAAGTAGACCCGGCCGGGATTGCTGATCTTGACGAGCCGATCTCCGACCTCCAGCTCGATGCGCTCCGTCGCCATGCCAGAAACAGTAGACGAGCACCTCAGAAACTGACACTGGTTGCCTCGGATGGAGCGCCGGCGGCGTGTCGCGGCGAACCAGTGTCAGACTCGGAGGGATCCAGCCTCAGTCACCGCGACCTAAGCCAAGCCAGCACCGCCAGTACTCGGCGATTGTCGGAGCCGACGTCTGGCAAGTTGATCTTGGCGAAAATGTTGGAGATGTGCTTCTCAACTGCGCCCGCGGTGATCACTAGGCGCTCCGCGATGGCGGCATTGCTACGTCCCTCAGCCATCAGTGCCAGCACCTCCTTCTCCCGCATGCTGAGTGCGGCAAGGGGGTCGGCCCGCCTCACGACCAGGAGCTGGGCGACAACCTCTGGGTCGAGTACTGTGCCACCTGCGGAAATCGTCCGCAGGGCATCAACGAGCGTGTCGAGTGAGGTGACTCGATCCTTCAGCAGATAACCCACCCGACCTCGGCCGTCGGAGAGAAGAACGTCGGCGTAGGAGAGCTCGACATACGCCGACAGCATCAAGACTCCTAGGTCGGGCTGGGAAGCGCGGGCTTCGACCGCCGCCCGCAACCCGTCGTCAGTCATATTCGGCGGCATCCGCACATCCACGATCGCAACATCAGGCCGCTGCTCGGCGACGGCTCGCAGAAAGCCAGGAGCATCAGCGACGGCAGCCACGACCTCGCAGTCGACCTCGGTCAGCAGCCGAACCAAACCCTCACGGAGTAGCACTGAGTCATCGGCCACCACCACACGCACAGGCACCAGGCTGTCACACCTGGTGCCTGTGCGATTGAGACCTAGGTGGAGGGCTGCAGAGGAATCGTCGCTGTCAGCTGCGTGGGACCACCCGCTGGAGAGGACACGGTCAAAGTCCCATCGACCCCGGCAAGCCGGTCGGCGAGGCCGGACAAACCGTGACCCTTGGCTGGTGACGCGCCGCCAACCCCATCGTCGCTGATGTTGATCACCGCCAAAGCGCCGACGCGGCGCAGCTCGACTGAAGCCTGCGGCGCCCGACTGTGCTTCTCCACGTTTGTCAAAGCTTCGGCCGCGACGAAGTAGGCCGCGTTCCGCGCAGCGTCGGACAGCTGCACATCATCAACCTCAACCGAGGTCGGGATAGTGCCCCGCGCGGCCAGCGCGGTAATCGCCGCTCGCAGGCCTTGTTCGGCCAGAATCGGCGGTGCGATCCCGCGGGAGAGGGTACGAATCTCAGCGAGCGCATCCTGCGACTGCTGCAACGCCTCGTCGAGCAGGGCACGCGCCTGGACCGGGTCGTCGTCCAGCCGACGCTGAGCGGCAGACAGATCCATGCCGAGTCTGACCAGCCGCTGCTGCGGACCGTCGTGCAGATCGCGCTCCAGGCGTCGCAAGGTGTGCACCTCGGCCTCGCCTGCGGCCGTACGGCTTTGGGTCAGGTCGCTGACCTGCTGACGCAGAGCCGGCGTCTCGTCGACCAGCAAGGCGTACGCCACCGCCCCATGCAGCCGGACGAGTCCACGCAGCACAAAAGGAGTAGTGATCAACAGCAGTGCGCCGAGCACGGTAATGAACGTGAGTTCAGCGAAGCGGCCGGGATAGCCAAGGAGGGCTGGCAGACCCTCAGTCGGTTGCGGCAGCCAGCGGCTCCAGAACCAGTAAGTGACGCCGCCGAGCCCACCAATGACCCACGTCAGCGCAAGTGAAAAGGTGATGATGCTGAGGATGAAGTTGACAAAGACGTGGAGC
>JBKOZG010000367.1:0-5846 GCA_046725775.1 Actinomycetota bacterium
GTGTACTACCGGCACTTGGACTGCCAGCGTCGACGGCGTTCTTGATCGCTGGAGTCCTTGGCCTCACCTCGGGCATCGGCACGGGGTTCTACGGCACGCTGGTCAGCTCCGCCGTGCTGCAGCTCGCCCCGACCGGTCAAATCGGTCGGGTAATGGGTGCGCTGTCCTTCTCGAGTATGGCCGCGGTCCCCGTTACATACGCCCTCACCGGGCTGTTGACCGATACGTGGAATGCCCGAGTCCCATTCCTTATCGGTGGGGCGCTGATCCTGCTGGTTGCGGCTGCAGCCTTCGCGACCCCTGAGGTGCGGCGTCTGGCCATGGATTCCAAGGATCAGGGGAGATCGGCACCGGTCAGATCATCGCCTTCGTCGGAGTCCATCTCGGGGGCGTAGGTAACCACCCCGCGGCGCATTGAGCGCACCAGTAGGCGGGCCGTCTCACGAAGCTCACCAGGGCCAGCCGCATCCGCTATCTGTCCTGCGAAATCGGCAACCTGGCGAATCCAACGGACGAAGTCCCCCGCGGTCAGGTCACTGACCTCCAGCACCGCCTGGAGTCCCCGGCCAGCAGCCCAGCCGTACGCCACCTCGCTAAAGCCGATGTCAGGTTCAGGTCTTCGGTCCAATCGTGCGTCGCGCTCCACCAGTGACACTTCGCGCCAGATCCGGCGTACCTCCGTCATGGCCAGGTTGGTCCGGGCATCCGGCATCCGCGGCCGGCGACCTGCCTCATCGGATTTCCGCGCTTCAAAGACAAGGGATGCCAACACTGCGGCCAGCTGTGGATGGGTTAGGCCGGTGAAGACGCCGGCACGAATGCACTCCGCCGCAACCAGGTCCAGCTCCGCGTAGATCCGTGCCAGCGTCCTGCCCTGCGTGCTGACCTCGCGACCGCCGTCTCCGCTGAGATAGCCGAGCGATTCCAAGACCAGGCAGATCTTGTCGAAGTGCTTGACGATGGTATTGCTACGAGAGTTCATCCGTCCCTCCAGCCGGGCGTTTTCACGTTCCAGCCGTTGCGCCCGCTCGGCCCATCGCAGGTGCGTCTCGCGGTCAGGGCAGCTGTGACAGGGATGGCGCCGCAGGGCCGCGCGAAGGTGATCAACTTGCGTCCAAGTCTCCGGATCGACTGCGCTCTGGCGCCGGCGCCCTTGATCAAGATCGATTTCGCTGAGCCGGGTACGCAAGGCCGCAGCAAGATTGCGACGGGACGTTGCATCCTTAGGATTGAACTGCTTGCCGATCTTCATGCGGCCCCACACTTGCGGCGGCGTAGGAAAGTCAGTAAGAGACAGCCTTCGCACGTGTCGTTGCTCGGTAAGCACCAATGGCCGTGGTGGCTCGTGATCATTACGAACTCCCGGATCGATGATCACCACCCAGCCCTGGCTCTTCCCGCTAGGCACTCGAACGATGTCACCGGGCTTCAAGATCGAGAGTGTCTGCAATGCCTCGGCACGGCGGTCCGAGCGCCGTTCTCGGGCGGCTGACGCCTCAAGATAGGCAAACTCTGCCCGCAAGCCCGCGTACCCCCGGAAGTCGCCCAGCTCGCAGGCCGCGGCAGCCCAGTAGGCCTCAATTGCCTCCTGGTTCCGTGCCAGGGTACGGGCCGCCCCTACCAGCGAGCGGTCTGACTGGAATTGAGCAAACGATTGCTCGAGCAGGGTACGGGCACGCTCTCGTCCGACGCTTGCCACCAGATTCACTGCCATGTTGTAGGTCGGCGCGAAGGAAGACTGCAGCGGATAGGTACGGCGCGAGGCCAAACCAGCAACCGCCCGCGGATCGAGGCCGGGTTGCCAGAGCACCACCGCGTGCCCTTCGACATCGATCCCGCGCCGCCCCGCGCGACCGGTCAGCTGGGTGTATTCACCCGGAGTGACGTCAGCGTGGGTTTCGCCGTCAAACTTCACCAGCTTCTCCAGCACGACAGACCGGGCGGGCATGTTGATGCCCAACGCCAATGTCTCAGTCGCGAAGACAACCTTGATCAGCCCGCGGACGAACGCCTCCTCGACGCACTCTTTGAACGCGGGCAGCATGCCCGCGTGATGTGCGGCTACGCCAATACCGAGAGCCTCGGCGAAGCGGTCGTAGTCGAGCGCCTGCAAGTCGCTGTTAGAGATTCCGGCGACGTGCCGTTCGATGATCGCCGCGATCTCATGCTCCTCGAGGCGGCTGGTGAGCCGGATCCTGGACGCGAGCAGCTGCCGGACGGCGGCATCACAGCCGACGCGGGAGAAGATAAACACGATGGCCGGCAGGAGCGCTTCCTCATCGAGCAACTCGACCAGCTCTGGGCGGCTCGGCACATGGAACGAGCGAGGCTGTGGCCCGGCGCCACCATAACGGGACCGGTGGGCGGCACCCCCGTAAGCACCGCTGCCGTAGCTTACAGCGCGCCGCCCGCGCCCGCTCCTGCCACGAGGTCGGCGGGCGTCGTCTCGTACCAACCTCGACTCTTCCCGCCCAATCCGGATCAGCGCGGGGTTGACCTCGATCTTGCCCTCGTTAGGCATCTCACGCGCAGTGGGCGCGAGCTCGGCGAACAGATCGTGGAGCGTACGGCCCACCACAACGTGCTGGAACAACGGCACTGGGCGTCGTTCCGACACGACGACCGCCATCTCGCCACGCACTTCCGACAACCACTCGCCGAACTCCTCTGCGTTGCTGACCGTCGCCGAGAGCGCCACCAACTGAATGGAGTCGGCCAGACCGATGATCACTTCTTCCCAAACCGCACCCCGAAATCGGTCAGCCAAATAGTGGACCTCGTCCAGCACCACATAGCCCAGGTTGGCCAGCGTTGACGACCTTGCATAGATCATGTTCCGCAGCACCTCAGTGGTCATCACCACGATCGGCGCCTCCGGGTTGACCGACGTGTCACCGGTAAGCAGGCCGACGCTGGCGGCGCCGTGGCGCCGGACCAAGTCGGCGTACTTCTGGTTGGAGAGAGCCTTGATCGGGGTGGTGTAGAAGCACTTGCGACCGTTGTTAAGCGCCAGAAAGACCGCGAATTCGCCCACGATCGTCTTGCCCGCTCCGGTTGGGGCAGCGACGAGCACTCCTGAGCCCACCTCAATGTGCGCACACGCTGCACGCTGGTAGTCATCGAAGGGGAACCCATAGCCGTCAGCGAAGGCGGCGAGGAATGGTGACGCCTGCTTCAGCCGGAACGTCGCGTAAGCCTCGGAGGGGCTTGGGGTTTCCGGGTCGATCGACGGCTCGGCCATGATGCGGCCCAAGTTACCCCGCGCAAGCGACGAGCATTCTGGTCGTGCACGGACCAACTAACTCTGCGGGGTGAACACGGGCAGCGCGCGTGGCACGCAGCACACTGTCAGCGGCGCGGCGGCGATCATCTCGCCATCACCGAAGCCGACCAGCCCAAGTCCTTCGACTGTCACCTCCCGAACCCGCAGCTGCTCGACGCAGGGATCGCGAACGAACCTTCCCGAGTACATCTCAGGGAAGAGTCTCAGCAACTTCAGCCGCCCGACTGGATGGATGATCGTGACATCGAGCAGACCGTCGTACGGATCGGCCTTGGGGCAGATGAGCATGCCGCCGCCGTAGGAGCTGGTGTTGCCGATGGCAACCAGCATCGCCAGTAGCTCGCGCACCTCGCCATCGAGGGACAACCGGTACCGCAAGGGCGAGAACACCCGCAGCTCGGCCATGGTTGCCACTGCGTACCGGGTGGAGCCTTTGGGCCAAGGCAGCTGGTTTGCCCGGCGATTCACGAGGGCGTCAAAGCCGGTCGCGAGGACCGCTCCAACATAGGTCTCGCCCACCCGAGCGAGATCGATGAAGCGGCTGTAGCCGGTAGCGATGACGGCCGCCGCGGCCACGGCGTTTTGTGGGTCAAGACCGATGCCGCGGCACAAGTCATTGCCTGTTCCGGCAGGAATCAGCCCCAGCGTTGTCCGGTTGTAGCCAGACTGATGCGCCGCTGCCACGGTGTTGACGCCCAGGTGCGTCATTCCGTCGCCACCCATCACTGCGAGCACGTCAGCACCGTCTTGGATCGCGTGGCGGGTCATTGACTGCGCCTCGGCGAAATCACGGCTCAGCAGGACGTGCAGGTCCGCGCCGCCATCACGCAGCGTGCCGGTGACGTGCGGAAGCAGCTCCAGAGCACGGCCCTTCCCGGCGGCTGGATTAACCACCAACCTGATCTGCCGACTCACCCTGGGGGGTCGAACTCGATGTCGTCATTGCTCTTGGAGAGTTCGCGCAGAGCCTGGTCCTTTTCCACACTTCCACGAATGAGCATGTCGTCGCCGGCGAGGGCGGCGCGCCGGGCCTTACGCCGGTCCAGTACGTGCGCAATGTCCTCTGCTGCGTGGAACAGCACTGTCATGGGTGCAGCGAGGGCGAGCATGGAAAACGGATCGGTGGAGGGAGTCGCTATGGCGCCGAAGACGAAGGTCCCGAAGATCACCAGGGTCCGGTACTTCGCCAGGGTCTGGGCGGGGATCACTCCCACAATGTTCAAGATCAAGACGACGAGCGGGATCAGGAAGGCGATCCCGAAGACCAGCATGAGGCGCAGCAGGAAGGACAGATAAGCGTTGATGTCCTGAAGGTTGGTCACTCCACTCTGAGTGAAGCTGAGCAACACAGTAATGGCCTTCGGCAATACGACATAGCCAACAACCACGCCACCGACGAACATCGGGGTGGCGACGCCGATGAAGATGAGGGCCCACTTTTTCTCCTTGGCCAGCAGGCCAGGGACGATGAACGCCCAGAGCTGGTACAGCCAGATGGGCGCAGTGAGGAGCGCCCCGGCGAGGGCTGAGACTTTCAAGGCCAAAGTGAGGGGCGAGGTCAGATTGATGTTGACCAAGGACGTGTCCGCGTCCGGATTCTTGGCCTTTAAGTCGTCGATGGCCTCGAAGTAGGGCCGTTGCAGGATGTCCATCAGCGGGTCGCGGAAAAACCATGCAACGACCATCCCGACAATGATCGCAAGCATTGCGACGACCAGCCGGTACCGGAGTTCGCGCAGATGCTCGAATAGCGTCATGCTGCCGTCTGGCGGCGCAGGCGGCGGCCTAAGCCACTTCAAACTGAAGTGGATGGGCCGGCCCCTGATTGTCAAAGACACGGCAGTTCAGGGCGTCCTTCTCGAGCTTCGAGCGTCTGCATGCGCGAGAAGCTCCTTCAAACGGTCAGGCGTCGTTGCGGAGGTCGGTGCCCGATGTATCTTGGTTGGCCCGCGGCGGCTGCTGGTAGCTGGCCCCACTGGGCGGCTGCACTGAGGTATTGGCCTGCGGCGGCTGCCGGTAATCAGTGGTCGGCGCCGCACCGGGCGCAGGTCCTGGGCGAGGCGGCGGCTGCTGCTGGCTCTCATCGGCCATGAGACCCTTGGTCTCCTCTTTGAACTCCCGCAGCGCACGCCCGGTGCTCTTGCCCAGGCCGGCCAAGCGTGCGCCGCCGAACAGCAGTAGCACGACGGCCAGAATGATCAACAGTTCGGGAACGCCAAGACCAAGTACGAGCGGAGTCATGATTCCTCTTTCCTGCACCATGAGTGCTTCGGAGTCATCCTACGTCGCGGATGCCTCGTCGATCTCAGCGGAGATCAGGCGATCGCTCGGCCAGGGTGGTGTGAAGGCGCGCTCTGGAACCTGGATCTGCTCCACCAGATCGGCGAATTCAGCCGCCCTCAGCGCCAGCATGTCCACCTCGCTCCAGACGTCGGCTGCTTTGTGTGCCAGCCACACCGCGTAGCAGATGCACATGATGAGTCCCGCCAGCGCGATACCGACGAAGACGATCACCCAGACCATCACATCACCCTAGTCCACGATCAGACATAGCCCCGCGCGG
>JBKOZG010000316.1:0-4753 GCA_046725775.1 Actinomycetota bacterium
GTAGTCGGTCTTGGCCCACTGCTTGACGTATTCGCGGATTTCCATATCGGTCTTCACCTCGGCGGAGGCAGGAATTCCTTCAGGACGTAGGGTCGGTACGCCTTGCTACGCATCATCTCCCGTCCCCAGCGGAACCCATCCAGCGACTTCTCCCAGTCGTAGGGGTCGGTGAGGAAGGCCGGGTCGATCGCAGGCGGATCATCCGGGTTGGCGGTGTGCAGGGTTACCGATCCGATGCTGCGGGGGCGCAGATGGCAGGTGTTGATCGTCATGCCGTGGCCCTTGACCCGCATCCGTCCGTGGTCGATCACGTACGCCGGTAAGGCGTGCATCTGGATATCGGGGGTCGTCACGGCAGGCGTGCTACGAACGAACATCCCCGCCTCACAAACTGATGCAGTGACTGGCCCGGTCTTGGTGGTGATGTATTGCAGGCCGGCGAGCGCGGCCTTGTCGGGCCGGTCGGAGGCGTTGTAGCTGACCGGGCTTGTCGCTGCGGTGAGGTAGACATCCATGTGATCTTGGAGGTTCTTTCCCACGCCGGGCAGGTCGTTGGCGATCGGGATGCCGAGAGAGCGAAGCTCGTCGCCCGGCCCAATGCCTGAGAGCAGCAACAGCCGCGGCGAATTGATCGCGCCGGCACTCAGAATCAATTCACGATCGACATGCACATGTTCAGGCTTGCCTTTGATCATCATGTCCAGACCGGTGACCCGGCCGTTCTGCACGATGATCTTGCGGCCAAGCGCGTGGGTGAGGACTGTCAGGTTCTTCCGCGACCGGATCGGCTTCAGGTAGGCGGTCGCGGTGCTCTCACGACGGGCATTCTTCTGGGTGACGTCGTACCAGCTGACGCCCTCCTGCACCGCGCCGTTGAAGTCAGCAATGAAGGGCACCCCGAGCTCCTGGGCGGCACGGACGAACGCCTTACTCAGGGGGTTGTGCTGCACCTGCTCGGTGACGTTCACCGCGCCGACGCTGCTGTGGTAGCGGTCGTTGAGGCGCTCGTTCGCCTCTGCGCGCCGGAAGAACGGGAGCACCTCCTCATAACCCCAGTGTTTGTTGCCGAGCTCTGCCCAGGCCTCGTAGTCCTCTCTCTGGCCGCGGATGTAGATCATTGCGTTGATCGAGGTGCTGCCGCCCAGCGTGCGGCCCTGCGGGTACCACATCTCCCGGTTGTTCAGCTCCGGCTGAGGGACAGTGGAGAACTCCCAGTTGTAACGCGGGCCGCTGAGCTTGGTAAAGCCAACAGGCATGTGGACCAGCGGCGACCAGTCCTTGCCGCCGGCCTCGAGCAGCAGCAGTGTGGTGTCCGGGTCGGCGGAGAGGCGGTTCGCTACGGCGCAGCCAGCGGCGCCGGCGCCGACGATCACATAGTCGTAGTGCATGGCAGGCATATGGACGGTTCTTTCTCGGTCAAGGGACGGACTGGCGGGTTAGGGCGGCGATTCGGGACGGCTTGCGAGACAAGATCAGTCCCATCGGTTCGGGGCGGAAGAGTGCGGCCGACATCAACTGCAGGTCGGGGCTAACGAGCAGCGGCACATCAGCTCTTGCGAGCACATCATTTTCAAGATCGACTCCGGGGGCGATCTCGATCACTGTCAACCCGTCCTCGGTCAGCTCCAACACACAGCGTTCAGTGACGTAGAGAACTTCTTGGCGGCGCTTGCGGCCCATGTCACCGGAGAAGGAGACCTGCGCCACCCCAGGTACGAATTTGGCGATTGTGCCGTCGGCGATGATCTTGAGCTGGCCATCTTCGACTTGGATGTCCTTCCTGCCGGCTGTGAAGTAGCCGGAGAAAACAATCTTGGGTGCGCGGGTGATGATGTCGTTGAAGCCGCCTACGCCGGCGGTGACGTGCGGCCGGGCGGGGAGGTAGGAGGCGTTTACATCGCCAGTGCCCGACACCTCCAGGAAAGACAGCATCGCCACGTCGAAGCCGCCACCCTGCAAGAGTGTGAACTGGTCGATGCTTTGCAGAAGCGCCTCTGGGTTGAGTGCACACCCGAACGCGAACCCGGTTGCCGGGAAGCCGCCGACGGCTCCCTGCTCAATGACCCATGTGACGTCGTCGGCGTGTCCCTCCTCCAGCAGCACCCGCGGGATGGCGGCGGATATGCCGAAGCCGAGATTGACGATGGCGTTGACCTGCAGCTCTCCCGCGGCCCGGCGGGCAATGACTTTCTCGAGGCCAAACTCCACAGGTTCGATGTCGTCGAGGTCACGGTGCATTTCCCCGGATAATGCCGGGTCATAGAAGGTCTGGGTGGTTTGCATCTGATGGGGGTCGATCACGATTGCGTCGACGAGAACGCCGGGTATGTGGACGGCCTGAGTAGGCAGCTGGGTATCGGACATACGCTTAACCTGGGCGATCACAATGCCGCCCTTATTGTGCGCGGCGTAGGCCTGGTCGAGTGCCCCGAGGGTGCTGCACTCCTCCTCGTACGAGAGGTTTCCATGGGGGTCGGCAGTTGTGGCTCGGATGATCGCGACGTCGACGTGGACTGCAGGGTAGAACAGGTAGTCGTTGCCGTCGACCTGCATCAGCTGTACGAAGTCATCGGTGACGGCATTCATTTTGGCGCCTTCGTGCCGTGGGTCGGCGTACGTGCCAAGCCCGACCTCGGTTAACACGCCCGGCTGCCCGGTCGAGGCGGCCCTGTGCATTTGGAAGAGCACCCCGGAGGGGATGTTTAGGGCCTGAATCTGATTCGTGTGGATCAGTTGCCGGATCAGCGGCGGGTCCAGCTTTGAACCGCCGGAGGGGTAGGAGCCGGCGAGCACTCGGCGCAGTTGCCCCGGCCGGCAGAGGTGGTCGACGCCCTTGATGCCGTACATGTCGCCGGCGGCGATCGGGTGCAGAGTCGTGAGGTTTGCCGGGGAACCGGTCCCGGCGTATCGCCGCCCGATCGCCTCAAGAACGGTGTCGGGACAGCCAAGGCCGGACGACGAAGAGATCGTGATGACCGCGGAGTCGGTGATCAGCTGGGCGGCTTCAGTGCCGGTCAGCACGGGTACGTTTCGCATAGCTGCGTGGATCCTCCGAAAGCGCGGTTCAGGCGCGTAGTTGAGGACGGGGGCAGCCGCAGGTCTCCCGCGGCTCCAGCCTGGTTGGGAACTCTTCGCGTACGGTGGGCTCGGTCGACCCTGCCGCCCGGTCCAGTACGAGCTGGCCGGCGCGCCGCCCGGTCTCGCGGGCTGGCACGGCGACGCTGCTGAGCGAAGGTCGGTTGAGACCAGCGTCGTGGACGTCGTCGAAGCCGATCACCCGGATATCGGATCCGACGTTGCGGCCGCTGTCGGCGATCGCGTCGAGAACGCCGAATGCGACTACGTCGCTGAAGCAGACAATGCCGTCGATGTTGGGGCCGTCGATGTTGGGGCCGTCGAGGTTGGGGCCGTCGAGGTTGGGGCCGTCCAGGTTGGGGCCATCGAGGTTGGGGCCATTGACGTCAGGATCCTTGGTGAGCAGCCGCATCGCCGCCTCCCGCGCCTGCGGTCTTACCGGCTCACATACCACCGAGTGGTCGGCGTTGAGCGTCAGGCCGTGGTCGTTCAGAAATTCCGCTACGCCGCGGGCGCGCTCTTCGCGGGCTGAGGAGTCGGTGAAGCCGCCAACGAAGGCAATTTGGCGGCAGCCGTGGCTGTAGAGATGCTCGGCAGCCGCGTACCCGCCATCGCGGTTCTGCGCGCCCACGTAATCGACATCCATGCCGTTCAGACGGCGGGCCAGCAACACCAGCGGCGTGCCGAGCAGATCGGGAAGGTCGTCGGGGGCCGTGCCATGAGCAGGTACCAGCACAATGCCGTCCACATTGCGCTCGACCAGCGATTTGACCAGGCGACTCTGCAGAGCGCGGTCCTCACTGCTGACTGCCAGCAGCGGCACAGTCCCGCTGCTCGTCAACGTGTCCTGGAGGCCGGCGGCGAACTCTGCGAAGTACGGGTTGGTGATATTGGTCAGCACCACGCCTATGGCGTCGCTGTGCTGGGTACGCAGCGACGCCGCGGCGCGGTTGTAGACGTACCCAAGCTCGACCATGGCCTGGCGGACCCGGTCACGCGTCTTTGCGGCGACCAGCGGGCTGTCATTCAGCACCAAGCTCACCGTGGCCCGGGAGACACCGCAGTGCCGTGCCACGTCCATGAGCGTTACGCGTGCCATGAAAGAGTCACCACTGGAGGATTTAGATCGATCTAAGCATTCTTAAATCGATCTAATACGAAGTTGGATCAGAAGTCAAGCAGGAGTGGACCTGGCGATCTCGTACGCGGCGTCTGCGAGCTGGGATTTCAGCCGCCACCTCGATCACCCGGAGGCGATCCAGGCCCGACGCCTCGGTTGCATCTCTTGTGGTCTTGGATCCGAGCAGGACGGTGCTGTTTACGAGTTCGTCGAAACGGCCACGCGTCGCGCGTTGAGCCGTTACAGTCGCGTCGCGAGCTTGGGACGCCACGGTGGACACCTGATCGTCGCGGGGGAACGTCCGTCTCGTGAATCTCCTATACGGGCCTACAAGGAGCGACATGCGAAGAACTCGTGCTGCTATTCGAATCGCGGCATCTGTCGGATCAATTGCGATGGTCGTTGCCGGCACCACGTCGCTCGCATCGGCGCAACAGCCGTTTGACGTCGTGGCGAAGGGCCTGGACAGCCCCCGACATCTCACGTTCTCAGCGTCCGGGCGACCTGTACGTCGCCGAAGCCGGCCGTGGGGGTTCGGTGAGCTGTGCCGTTCACCCC
>JBKOZG010000178.1:0-10657 GCA_046725775.1 Actinomycetota bacterium
TGCCCGGACAGCTTTACCCACAGCACCCTAGATGGCTGGGTCGCCGCCCGCTCCTCGGGCATGCAGTCGGACAAATACGGCGACATCTCCGACATCGCGCGCGGCATGCGTCATGCCAGGCAAGGTGCTGGAGGTACGGCCCATCCCCGCCACGTCAACGGGCCCGAGCGTACGCGAGATGGTGCTCGGCTCGGAAGGTCGGCTTGGGCGTGATCACCGAGGTGACGGTGCAGGTACGTCGGATCCCCGACGTACGGGTGATCTTGGGTTATCTGTTCCCTTCCTGGGAGGCCGGACTGGCCGCCATGCGGGAGATCCACCAGTGACGCACATCCGTCGATCACCCGAGTGTCTGACGCGAAGGAGACCGCGTTCTCGTTTGCCACGAGGAAGAAGTCCGGTGGCATCTCGATCTCCACCTTGATCAGCAAGGGGCTGATGAAGGTCCTGGAACGCCGTGGCTGGGAGTTGGACCAGGTGTGCCTGTCCTTCATCGGTTACGAGGGCCGCAAGGCTCATGTCGCCAAGCAGAAGAAGATCGTCAAGGACATCGTCGGCAAGCACGGCGGGATCTTGGTCGGTAAGGGTCCCGGTGTGCTTTATGACCAGAAAAATTCGATACGCCATACATCCGTGACTTTCTGCTCGACCGCGGCGCGATAGCCGACGTTTCCGACACTGCCGCGCCATGGTCAAAGCTCATGCCGCTGTACACGAACGTGATTGCGGCCGCGGAGAAGGCCTTTGCACAAGTTGGTGTCACCGGCTACATCATGTGCCACCTCTCACACTCCTATTACTCAGGCGCCTGCCTGTACTTCACCTTCGGCTTCAAGCATGACGGCGTCGACCCGATTGCTCAGTATGAGCGAGTCAAGAACGCCATCCAGCAGGCGTTCGTCGACTCGCGCGGTACGCTGTCGCACCATCACGCTGTCGGCACCGAGCACGCGGCCTGGCTGGAGCAAGACATCTCTGCGCCAGGCGTCCACACGATCGACGGACTGTTCACCGCCATGGACCCGGTAGGAATTTCAACCCCCGGCAAGATCATCCCGAAATAGCTCGCTTTATAACCCGGAATAGGCGGTCCGCACAGGGGATGGGACCTACCCGTGCGGGGAAACACGGGACCGGCCGATGCGTTGGGCCTATTCCGGGCAGCATGGGACCCCAGTTCAAGGTACCCGCCCGATGAGGTTTTAGTGCGGAACTTGAATGCACTGCAACCAAACAGTGGCCTTAGTGCATAGGTTCCGACGTGCGTAAAGCCTAAGGAACGCACGTGGACCTAGATTTCGACTATTACATTCAGACCTGTGGCTCTTTCGGTACGGACCATCGAGGCAGAGCGGCACCGCGAGTTCAACGCTGCCCAACCCTCGGTGAGCTTCCTCCAAACGCCAGCGTGGGGGCGG
Source organism: Actinomycetota bacterium (assembly GCA_046725775.1). GTDB lineage: Bacteria > Actinomycetota > Actinomycetes > Propionibacteriales > Propionibacteriaceae > Microlunatus. The sequence goes on from JBKOZG010000178.1 coordinate 1,419, forward strand.
GTCAAGAGTGAGTGGCGCAGCGAGTCGGTCGGCTGGTTCAACGGCAAGGATGGGCCGGTCGGCGCGGGGCTTGTGCTCTACCGGCAGCTTCCCAAGATCAAGAGGTACCTTGCCTACTTGCCCGAGGGTCCGACCATCGACTGGAGTGCCCCGGACATCGGAGAGTGGCTGAGGCCGTTGGCTGATCATGTTCGCTCGGCTGGTGCCTTTGGCGTACGGATCGGCCCGACTGCAGTCGCACGGCGCTGGAGCGCCGAAACGATCAAGGCAGCCATCGCCGACGAGCAAGTCACGCGGCTCAGCGAGGCGATGCCTGACCGGGTCGACCACGGGACAACCCGGACTCGCAACCGACTGCGGGAGCTCGGATGGCGACCGCTGGAAGACGAGGAGGGATTCACGGCCGGACAGCCGCGGTTCGTCTTCCAGCTACCGATCGCCGGAAGGACACCCGAGCAGCTGCTCGCTGGGATGAACCAACTGTGGCGGCGCAACATCAAGAAAGCCGCGAAAGCCGGAGTCGTGGTGAGCCGCGGGACCGTTGCTGATCTGCCCGAGTTCCACAAGCTATACGTCGAGACCGCTGAGCGTGATCATTTCAGGCCGCGACCCTTGTCCTACTTCCAGACCATGTTCGACGCCCTGCTGACTGAAGATCTCGATCGAATTCGGCTTTACCTGGCGCATCACGAGGGCGACTTGGTCGCTGCGACCACCTGGGTCCGAGTTGGTCAGCACACCTGGTACTCCTACGGCGCCAGCTCAACCGCCAAGCGCGAGGTACGCGGATCGAACGCCGTGCAGTGGAAGATGATCACCGATGCGCTGGAGGCCGGCGCAACCATCTATGACCTGCGCGGGATCACCGAAGGGCTCGAAGAGGACGATCCGCATCTGGGCCTGATCCAGTTCAAGGTCGGCACTGGCGGCGAGGCGGTGGAGTACCTCGGGGAGTGGGACTTTCCACTTAATCCGCTGTTGTATAAGGCTTTCGACCTCTATATGAAACATCGGTGATGACTGTCATGGTATTGAGGACATGAGCGGTGTAACCCTGCGGCTGGACGGGGAGCGCTGGCGGGAGCACCTGCGGACTGTTGCCGGCGCCACGCCAGGCATCGTCCCGGTGATCAAAGGCAACGGTTACGGGTTCGGGCTGCGTAGGCTGGCCGAGGAATCACTGACTCTTGGCGCGGACACGGTCGGAGTCGGCGTCCCGTCCGAAGTCGGCATCGTACGCGAAGCGTTCCCTGGCGATCTGGTGATCTTGAACCCATGGGATCCATCCAGCGGGCTCGCCACGGAGCTCACCAGAGATTCATCGGTGATCACCACTGTGTCCCGGCTCCACGACCTGGAACTGCTGGCTGCCAGCGGTGATCGGCCACGAGTGCTGGTCGAGGTACTGACATCGATGCGACGACATGGGGTCCGGCCCGATGATCTTGGTCAGGTGACGGCATTGCTCTCTGACGTGCGGTTCGAGGGCTGGACGATCCACCTGCCGCTGCACGCCGACGGTCGCTATGCCGAGGCCGAACGGCTGGGTCATGCTGCACTCGCGGCCGCGGCCGGAAGGCTGTGGTTCTCCCATCTCCCGGCTGAGGAGACGGTCATGCTAGCGCGCCAACTTGGTGGCGCCGACACAGATCCAGTCCCAGTTCGGCAAAGGGTTGGCACGCGGCTCTGGTTGGACAGGACATCCCGCAGCACCACAGCGACGGTGCTGGACGTCCATGAGATCAAACGCGGCGAACGGGCCGGCTATCGACAGCGCGTCTGTCCGGCTGACGGTTGGATCGTGGTTGTCGCCGGCGGCACGTCCCATGGCATCGGCATGGAGGCGCCGACCTCGGCCAAGACCGTGCGACATCGGGCGATCGCCTTCGCCACCGGCTCACTCGCGGCCGCCGGGCTGGCACTGAGCCCGTACACAATTAACGGCAAGAAGCGCTGGTTTCTCGAGCCGCCACATATGCAATCGAGCCAGGTTTTTCTGCCCCGCAAGGAGCGGCCGCCCCGGATCGGACAGGAGGTTCCGGTCGAGTTGCGGCTGACCACGGCCACGGTCGACTGCGTTGCGTGGAATTAGCTGCGAGCGTCGGCAATCACGCGCCGCCGTGCTGAGGAGAAGCGAGCAGACACGCTTCTCCGTCTGGGAGCGCCGACGAAGTAGGCGGGTTTCAGAACGCGATGCGCGAGCAGCTAAAAGGGGCTGCGAGCGGCTCTGAAACTAGCGGCTGTCGATCAGTCGAATGCCCTCTCGCCGTGCTTCAGCCTCGAAGCTTTGCGCGCAGCTGGTCGGTGTCGTCAGCGGTCCAACCCATCTTCGTCAACATCGGCAACACACCGCCGAATGTTTCATCGATGTACCGCAGGAAGCTGATCATGGCCTCGGGGTGGCTGAGGTGTGAGGAAATCGGCCGGCCTTCGAGGTTCCGGGCATACGTCGGCGAGGCCGTCAGGCGTTCCACGACCTGCTCGACACGCTCCGAGCTCGCCACGTAATCGTCGATGATCGCTTGGCGCTCGGCGTCCGCAACTGATAGCGCCAGGGCGACGATGGTGCCGGTCCGATCCTTGCCTGCGGCACAGTGAACCAGTGCCACACCCGGCGCTCCGGCGACCGTACGCAGCGCAGCCAAAACCGAATCCGGACGATCCACCAAGTAGGAGAAGTACACCGAGGCAACCTGGTTGTCTAACTCGACACTGGGTTCGAGGTCGATCCACGGCAAGGCCTCCTCGGGCAGCACCTCGGGGCGTACGTCGGGCTTGGTCTCGCCGACCCCTAACTCCCACTCCCGGAAGAGTGAGAACTGGTGTATCCGAACATCTGAGCCGACAAGGGGACCAGGACCCTCCCGCTCAGCCTCATAGTCGCTGCGCAAGTCGATGACGTCAGTCAGGCCCAACCCGAACAGCTGATCCACGTCATGGGCGGTTAACGTCTGGAGATTGTCAGACCGCAGCAGCCGGCCCGGGATGATCTTGTCGCCGTCAGAGGTCGGGATCCCCCCAACATCGCGCAGGTTGGCCAGGCCCTGGAGGTCGATCCACATCCGTTCCACCCAGTCAGGGTAATAGTGCTAGCTAGCTGACCGCGTGGCGATGAGTTGGCTCTACTGGCAGCGTTAGCCAACCGACTTGATGTCGAGCGGCAGACAGGCCAGGCGAGCCGAAGAACTCCCTGCTGGAGGCGTCGCAGCGTGGATCACGATCGATCGTTTTTCCGGAGCTGGGATAAATGGCACACTGGCACTCACCTGCGCGCTCCGATCGGAGTTCACCCTGAAGTCGAGGTGAACTTCGGTTTGGTTGTTGACCGGCCAGGGAGCGGGAGAGCCAGCCTCCTCCTGAGTGTTGTAGTGACCTAATGCCAAGGCAGCTTGACCTGCCACACATGGCCCTTTATGTAGGCGGGTGGGGTACTCCTTGCCTGCTGCACGCTCGTCGATCCCCGTGATCTGAAGCCTGAAGAAGCTGCTGCCCTCCAGGCCGATCATGACCGCACTCGCCTTGGCGCCATCGAACACACCGTCAGTGCTCGGCGAGAGGTCAGTCAGGTATCCGCGGTAGTGCGCCCAGGCCATTCCGGACCTGCCGGAGCTGGCAAAGGCAGTCCTGGCGTGCAGACCATCGTGCGCATTTGCGGCAGTGGGCGTGAAAATCAGGGCGCATGCAGCCAGCGCAGGGATCGCCATTGAGCGGGTGCGCGCCACGATTCCCCTCCCCAGAGACTGGGACGATCAAAGTCTCAGCTGGGGCATCCCCGCAATAGGGCACCGTCCCCCGACCGAGTCACCTTTCCGGGCCAGCATAAGTGATGCAACGCCGGCCAGCCGGAGTTCCGAATGCCAGACAGAGCCCTAGCTCGCCCATCGGCCGGTGAAAAACAACCAGCTCCACCACAGCATGAGCACGATTTCGACGGTGAAGGCAGCCGCCACCAGCAGCTTATGAACGAGTGGAGAAACCTTGCTTGGTCCCGCTACCCAACGACCGAGCATGATCCATAACGGGAACCAAAGGAGAGTGGCACGGTTGACCGAAAAGAACCAGTACGACATGGAGAAAGCCAGTACTTGGACCCCCACCCAGCTCGCTTCTCCCCACATCGGTATGTCCGGTCCCCTCGGAGACCTCCGCGCGCGCAAGCTCACCACAATGCACCAGATGACGACGACCACACCCACCGCCATGGAGATCATCTCGCCGCGGAACACCGCGGGCCACCACGGATGATTGGGGAACGCGCCGGGCAGGATGGCTGGAATCGTGTTTACAAAGGACTGCCAGGGCCACGTCAGCTCGCGTACCCAGCCGGTCGTCTGAGCGTGATACCACGCCGTCCAGCTCCCGGTGAGTGCAAACAGATATGACGCGAAAACCATGATCACCGACGCCGGAATCAGCATCAGCGCCACCCGCCGCAGCTTCACCCCAGTTGGGTTGTCGCTGGTGAGGATCATCACGAGCAGCGCACCGATCAGGAAGAGCCCCGACACCCGTACGGTGCAGGCGACTGCTGTGAGCGTGACGACGACCAGCCAGCGATCGGAGCGGGCTCGCTCCCAGGCCCAGAAGGCAACGGCGCAAAACAGTGACTCAGTGTAGGGCACCATGGTGAAGACGGCGGTCGGGGCGAACAGCCACCCGACAGCCGCCCACCGACCACCCAGCCGGTACAGCGCAACGGCAGCGACGGCGGAGCAAGCCGTCGAGAGGATCACTCCGCTGATCGTGACCGGCACCCCCAACTGACCGAACAGCGACAAGATCAGTGGCCAGCCCGGAAAGAATGCCATCAAAGTGCCGTCGGGCTCGGCGAAGTAGCCGCCGGCAGCCAGCCTGGCGAAGTGCTGCACGTCCCAGTTGGTCACCATGTTGCTAAGCGTTCGGTGCTGCACGACTGCCAAAAGCAGCGCGACTGCCAGGATCAGGCCCCGGCTGGCCAGCCACGCCTGGATCACAGTCCGTCCCGGCGACGAGGCGGTCTCAGCGGGTGCGGGTGCGGCGACGTCTTGCAGCATCAGGCATTCCGCCTTGGGACAGTGGTGCCACTGATCACCTGGAACCAACGGGCATCCGGCGCCTGATCAAGCACGCCACCGGTAGGATCGTCGACGCCCGCCTGGCGTACCGGATCATGCTCTGGCCGCAGCGCATCCCGGACAACCATGATCACGACCCAGCCTTGGGTACACAACCTGATCACGACCGACAACCAGTAGATCCGGTCAGGCGAGCTGTCACCCGGGGTCAGGAAACCACCGAGATGCCACCAAATGGCCACGAAGTAGATCAGTTCCCCGGCGGTGAAGATCAACCAGTCCCGCCACTTCGGGCGGGCCAAGATCATCAGCGGCAGCAACCAGAGAACATATTGCGGTGAGTAGACCTTGTTGGTCATCAGGAACGCGGCGACGACCAGAAACGCCATGGCACCGAACCGCGGCCGGCGGGGCGCAGTCATGATCAAGACAAGGATTCCGAGGCAGCCGACGGCAAACAGCCCGGCGCTGACCCAATTCAGATTAGGAACCGGGTAGCCGGCCAAGGAGAGCATGTACCAGATCGAGCCCAAGTCGCCGCCGCGCTCGCTGTTGTAGGCCCAGAAACTGCGCCAGGCATCCGGCGCAAGGAACAGCGCTGGAAGGTTGACCAGGCCCCAACTCACCAGGGCAGTGGACAACGTCATCACGAAGTCGCCCACGCGCTTGGCGCGCAGGCAGAGCAAGAGAAGCGGACCGAGCAGGAATGCCGGGTAGAGCTTGGCTGCGGCGCCGAGCCCAAGCATGACCCCCGCCAGGCCGGGCCGGCGTGCGGACCAACAAGCCATCGCGAGCACGGTCAGTGCTACCGGGAGCATGTCCCAGTTGATCAAGGCAGCGGCAGCGACGCAGGGCGAGGCAGCCAGCATCATCGCGTCCCAGGGCCGCCCAAGTGGTGTACGCACCAGGGCCCAGAGCGCGATCAGGAACAGCGCGCCCAGCAGCACCGTGTTGACATCGACGAAGATCAACGTCGAGTCCACCCGCTGCTGGTCTGTTAGGTCGGTGCCCTGCAGCCCGCCGAGCGTCCGAGTGATCAGACGCTCCAGTTCCAGGAACCACCCGGTGAGCACTGGGTACTCCAGAACCGGATAGTCGCCGCTGTCGAGGTAGGGAGTGTTGCCTTGCTGTAAGCCGCGACCGGCGTACAGCAGGCCGATATCTGAGTAGCACAAGTACTTGAAGTGATCGGGTGGAGGTGCGCCGGCGGCGGTGATCCGGCAGGGCAAGCGGAACACAACACCGCTCAGGTAAACCAGAGTGCCGACCAGCAGCGTGACCCGCAGCGGATTCCACCAGGCCCTGCCGACGGCGGCGTAACGTCCGAGCGGCCCGCCAATTCGCTGGCTAACTCGGCCGACGAAGCTGTCAGTCGTCGACGGCAAAATGTTGGTGGATCGGGCCACGATCCCGACAGTCTGGCTCCTGCTCAACCGGGGCCGCCGGTGGGAGTCCCGCTGGGGGTCCTCCTCCAACGAGGTAGCTTGCCGCCTCCGGGATCGCTGCTGCTCTGCGTCACGGACGGGGACGGTTTCCGGGTCCACTTGGGCTTGATCCGAGTTTGGGCCGGCTTAGGAGTCTCGGTGCGGGTCGGGCTAGCGGTGGTGGGCTGCTCAGTCGGCTGCTGGGTCTCCTGAATTGTCGGTTCTGGCTGCGGCACCTCCTCTTTGTTCACGTAGGCCGGCTCCGGAAACTGCTTGACCGCCTGCCCCTCGGTGGCGGTCTTCATGTAATCAGCCCAGGTCAAGGCCGGATAGGTGCCACCGAAGAAGGTACTGTCACCGGGCCGGGCGTACGTGTCCAGATCGCCATTCCCATCGTTGCCCGCGACATACATCACCGCGGTGGAGATCTGCCTGGTGTACGCCACGAACCAGGCTGAGACCACATCACTCGAGCCGTCGTCGTTCGTCCGGTCCTTGGTGCCGGTCTTACCGGCCACGGGCCGGTCGAGCGTCTGAACAGCGCGGCCGGTGCCCTGCTCCACCACATTGGACAGCGCGTAGCTGACATCATGTGCGACGTCTTCACTAACCGCGCGCTTCTTCTCGGGCTGGGCTTCGTAGATGACTTTTCCTCTTCGGTCCCGGACCTCGCGTACCACATGCCTGGGAACCGAGACGCCGTCATTGGCGAATGTCGCGTACGCGCTTGCCTGGTCGAGTGGGCTCACCTCCGCGGTTCCCAGCGGGATGCGGTCGTTGTTCTCCCAGCCGGCGCCTTTGGGGGCACCGGCGGCTTGCGCCATCTTCATGATCTTGCGTGGGCCGTTGTCCATCTGGCTGGTGAGGTCAACGAAAGCGGTGTTGATCGAGTCCGCAGTCGCTTTGATCAGATCGACCGAGGAGCCGTACTGGTAGCTGAACTCGTTGCGGACCGGTTTCGAATCACCGGGCGGGGTGAAGGTGTTGCCGTTGAACCTCGAGAGCAGGCTGTAGCCGTCCTTCAGCCCGGCGGCGAGTGCGTAGGCCTTGAACGTGGACGCGGTCGGGCGCGGGGTGGTAGCCCAGTTGCGGGAGTTCTTGACAAAGTCTGGGCCGCCGTAAAGGGCGATCACTTCACCATTGTTCACATCGACCGAAGCCAGCGCGGCATGCAGCTTGGATGCCTTCCGTCCGACCGCCTGCGCAGACCGCTCGGTGTACTTCTGCGCGGATTCGACTGCGGCTTCCTGCGCGTCCTCATCGAAGGTCGTGATGATCTTGAGGCCCCCGCCGCTGATCTGTGAGGAGTGAAAGCCCGCTGCACTGAGCTCGCGCTCGACCATCTTGAGTAGGAAGCCGTTAGGGCCTCCGTATCGCTGACTGCCAGGAGTCTGGGGGAATTTCGGCAGCCGCTGCGCGAACGCGCCTTCCTGCGCCGGTGTTATGTCCCCCATCTCGGCCATGGAATGCAGGACATAGCGGTAACGGCCAAGGATGCGGCCGTGATCGTCCTCGTCGCGCGGGTCGTACGTGCTCGGGTTGTTGACCACCGTGGCAAGGAAGGCGGCCTGCGGGACGGTGAGCTTCTTCGCGTCGACGTTGAAGTATTCCTTGCTGGCTGCCTGCACGCCGTAGGCGCCGTGCCCGAAGTAAATCGTGTTGAGATAGCCCGCAAGGATTTCCTCCTTGCTCATCTCCGTGTTGATCTTGTAGGCGAGAAAAAGCTCCCGGAACTTGCGGGTCAGCGTCTGGTCGGAATTCAGGTACAAGATCTTGACGTACTGCTGAGTGATCGTTGAGCCGCCCTGGACCTCTTCGCCGCGGGCAATTCTCCAGGCAGCACGGACCATGCCGCGGATCGAAATGCCTTTATCAGTCCAGAAGGAGCGGTTTTCGGCGGCCACAGCGGCCCGCTTCATCGTCTCCGGCATCTTGTCGAAAGTGATCGGAGTGCGGTTCTGGATGGCGAAGTTCCCCAGCTTGCTCTTGCCGTCGTTGTAATAGACGAAGGTCGTCGCAGTCTTGAACTCGGCGTTCGCATTCGGACGGGTTGTCGTCGTGTAGCCGTACACGACCACGCCAATCACGCTGGCCAGTCCGAGGACGGTTAACGCGGTGATCGTGATGAGGATGCCTCGAGCCCACTTCCTGCCGCGGCCGGCCGTGTCACGGCGCGCGCGAGCGCCTTGGGGCTGCCACTCGACAGGTCCCCAATGGGGATCAGCCATAGATATCCTCGACCGTCTGCTGGCGGCGAGGAGGCTTGCGCTTCACCCCATCACCCAGAAGGTAGGAAAGGATCATCTGGTTCCAGCCGCAGGCTGGGCAAACTTCGACGACCACGACCTTGAACTCCCCGAACTCGTGTGCCATCTCTTCCAATTCAGTGGCCCGCTTGATCCGACCGGAGTACTGACCCAGCTGGTCGCCGAACACGTAGTGCAGGTTGACCAGATCCTTCGACTCACAGACTGGGCAATCGACGTTCGACGGCTCGCCATGGTGCTTGGCCGCCCGGATCAGCATAGGGTCAGCGTCACACGCCTCCTGCCGAGCAAGCGTACGGCCAGGACGCCGCAGCGCCTGGAGGGTGGAGCGTCGCTGCAGCGCGTAGTCGATGACCTCGCGCTGTGACCACATGGGCAACAGCGTACGTGGACTCGGGCGGCGAGGCGACCCGCTGGGATCTTTCGCGGAATCAGGCGGAGAGCTTCGCTGAAGAGTTCACTCCAGGCGAGGTCTGGTGAAGGGCACTGAGCGT
>JBKOZG010000094.1:0-6302 GCA_046725775.1 Actinomycetota bacterium
GGCCTCGGCCTCGGTGTCGAGGGGCGTCGCCGTTGTAGTGGCCATATGCGCCATTCCTCCTTGTCAGGTGTGAGGTGAGCTGTCGACAGATGGCCCTGAGCCTCTCGACAAGTTCACGCCAGCGTTGTGTTGTCGATGTGACCCTTGGGCTCCGGGCAGGCTCAGCCGCGCAGCTGTGCGGCTGAGCCTGCCGAAGTCCCGTCAGATCCTGTTATTGGCCCTGGTACTTCTTGGCGACAGCCTCGGCCAGCTTCTGTCCGTTGTTGAGCGCATCGTCGACGCTCTTCTTGCCGGCGATCACACCCGAGATGTCCTGGCTGACTTTGGTGCCCAGGTCGGTGAACTCTGGGATATCGACGAACTGGATACCGACTGTTGGCCGCGGCTGGACGCCAGGATTGACCGGGTCGGCCTCCTCAATCGCCTTGAGTGTCGCCTCGCCGAAAGCTCCGGCCTCCTTCTTGTACTCGGGGTTCTCATAGGTCGAGATACGCTTGCCGGCTGGCACCGTTGCCCAGCCGTCCTGCGCACCAACCAGTTCCTCGTACTTCTTCGACGATGCCCAAGAGACGAACTTCCAGGCGTTGTCTTGCTTGGCGCTCTTCTTCTCGATCGCCCACGCCCAGGTGTACAGCCAACCGGATGCATCCGTCATCTTGACGGGTGCCTGTGCGTAGGCCATCTTGCCCTTCACCGGAGAGTCGGGGGCTTCCAGGCTGCCCGCAGCGGAGGTGGCGTCATACCACATCGCGACCTTGCTCTGGGTCGTCGCGGTCAGGCACTCGGCGAATCCGGCCTGTGCCGCGCCGGCTTCACCATGCGCCTTCACCAGATCGGTGTAGAAGGTGGTCGCCTGGTTGAACTCCGGCGCATTCACCTTGGCCGTCCAGTCCTTCTCGAACCAGGTTCCGCCAAAGGTGTTCACGACAGTCGTCAGCGGTGCCATGACTTCACCCCAGCCAGGCAGACCACGCAGACAGATGCCCTTCATCCCGGACTCGGCACCGTCCAGCTTGGCGGCTGCAGCGGCAACCTCATCCCAGGTCGGTTTGTCCTTGATCGTCACGCCGGCCTTTTCGGCGACATCCTTGCGGTACATCAAGAACGAGGATTCGCCGTAGAACGGCTCGCCATAGAGCTTTCCGTCAGGACCCTTCAGTGACTCGGTCATCGACGGGAAGATGTCGGCCTGGTCGAACTCCTTGTCATCCTTGTAAGCCTGGATGTCATCCATGGACCACAGCCAGTTGTTCTTGGACATCCAAGGAATCTCGAAGTTCGACAAGGTCGCCACGTCGAACTGTCCCGACTGGTTCGCGAACTCCTGAGCTGCCTGGTTGCGCATCTCATTCTCTGGTTTGACGGTGAAGTTCACCGTGATGCCGGACTCTTTGGTGAACTCGCCGGCGTGTTTCTGCAGTGCCAGCATCTGGGGGTTGTTGACCATCAAGACGTTGATCGTGTTGTCACCGCCCCCGCCACCACCACCACCGCCGCCGGCGCCGCCCGCTCCGGCACATGCGGTGCTTGCGACCAACAATGCGGACAAGCCGGCGGCCGCCGCTACTTTGTGATTCCAGCGCATCTGGAGTCATTCCTTCCTGGTGTTGTCCCTATGAAGGGGTCTTGGGCCTCACGGCCGTTCTTGGGCTGGGCGCGCAGTCACAGGAAGAGAGGCTGGCTGCACGTGAGATTTGCACACTGAGAGTGACTGGACACATGGTGTGATCCTGTCGGTGACCAGTGGTGCTTGGCGAGGTCGGATTCTGTGCAGTGAGGCTGGCGGATTGCCCGCGTCCCCGTCGGGACTCGCGTATATACAGGCCGGACGGCTCGGCTGAAGCGTCGCTGCGACGGCCCTGGCGTTCACACCTGATCTCACGCTGACCAGTTGTCCTTGCTCGTAGTCGATGGCCCTTTTGGGTGCCCTCGGTTATGTATAACGCAAACACCCCTTACTTGCCCACTACTGTTGGAAAGGAAGCCCGAATCATTTCGAAACTGCAACATGTTGTAGATGTGGCCGCCTGGATGGGCCTGGATTCGACTGGATCGCTGGGATATAGGGGCCTGTTGATCTTTGATCGTGCGCCACTTGAACGGGCCTTTGCCGACACGACACTACGATGAAAAGGTGTCTGACATCCCCGTAGGCTCACCGCCGGCTCCTCCCGGACGCCACGCTGCTCCCGGCGGCTGGTACCCGGACCCGGTGAACGCTGCCCAGGAACGTTACTGGGACGGCTGGCAGTGGTCTCGCAACACTCGCCCTAGAGCCGGCGCGCCGAGCGCCGGCTATGGCCAGGCTCCTTATGCGCCCTATCCTCAGTCCAACCCGACTCCACCGGTCGGTTATGCAACAGCGCGGGCGGGTTCGGTCCAGGCGACCACGACCGCGGACGGCGTCCCGCTCGCGTCGTGGTGGTGGCGGGTGCTAGCTGTGCTGGTTGACAACATGATCACCACAGCGATCGTCGTCGTGATCACCTTCCCGGTGTGGCGAGCACTGTACGCGACGCTGGTGAGCTCCTTTAACGCCGTACTGGATGCCCAACGGTCGGGGGTCACACCGCCAACATTGAACCCAACCGATCTGATCTCTGGCACCAGCCAGCTGATCGTGACTTTGGTGACGCTTGTCGTCGGGATGGTCTACCACGCGGGCTTTCTGCGCTGGAAGTCGGCGACACCTGGCAAGCTGATCTGTGGCTTGCGCGTCGTGCCGGTCGATCGCGGGCGTGATCCCGGTCCGCTCCCCTGGAGCTCGATCGGCATCCGTGTCGCAATCTGGGTGGTGCTTCCAGGCATCAGCGCATTCCTTGGCCTGATCACTCTCGTGGATGTGCTCTTTCCGCTGTGGCACCCAAAGCGACAGGCGCTACACGATATAGCCGCCAAGACGCAGGTCGTGCGTCTTCGCTGAACGTCTGGCAGGTCTCGAGTCGGTCACAGTTCGACGGACAAATACACCGAACCGCGCAAACATCGCAGTGCACCTGACTATATTGAGCCGAGGTCGGAGCGTTCGGGGCGCTCCTACCCGTAACCTTCGGGCGCGGGGGCCAGGTCCGATGAGGTTGTTGTGCTGCGTAAGCTTTTGCGCTCAGCTGCCGCCTTGGCGGGACTCATCACATGGGTGATCGTGGCGGCAATGCCGGTTCCGGCAAACGCCGAAACCACTGACAGCACGTTGACGGTGATCGTGAACCATGACATCGACGGGAACGGAAACTACGACGGCACGATCGATCAGCCACAGCCCGGCATTGGGATTGCGGTAACCGATGCCAGTGGAGCCCGCGTCCAAGGTGCGACGGATCGTGACGGCACCTTCGTCCTTCAGGCAACGAGCAAGCTCAAAGGTGGCCGGTACTTCGTCGTTGCCGAGATCCCCGCAGCGCTCAAAGGTCTCACACCGGTTCCGGAGAGCAGCACGTTCCAGCCGTTGAGTACCACGGTCGACGTGACGTCGGAGGACCAGACGGTACGGATGGGCGTTGAAGCCGGGCGCACATCCACCGAGACTCCACGGCCTGAACCGACGAGCCCGTCACGCAACTCGAATCGACCCGAACTTCCCAGATTCGCGGTCGGTGACATGATCTGGCGAGACGACAACCGGTCAGGCGTGCAGGATCCGGGGGAGTCGCCCGCCAGTCGGATCAGCATCCAGCTGCTCAACGTTGACGGCGAGGTGGTGGCCTCGACGGTGAGCAGTTCAGCCGGACGTTACGTCTTTGACAACCTTCAGGCCGGGACCTACGCGGTGCGGTTTGCAGGCGTCCCGGAGGACTTCCGGCTGACACCAGCAAACGCCGGTGGCCTGCGTGCCGCCGACTCCGATCCGGACTATTCGGGCGTGACTCCGCCATTCACGTTGGGGGCTGGGGAACCCAACGTTAGAGCTGCCACGGCGGCAGATCGAGTAGTAGCGACGTACATCAATCCGACGATCGATGCCGGAATCACCCCGCTGCGCTACGCCGTCGGTGACCGGGTCTGGCTGGACATGAACAGCGATGGCGTCCAGCAGCCTGACGAGCCGGCCGCTTCGGCGACCGTCTTACTGCTCACCGGCACTGACAACGTCGTTGCCACCACCAATACCGATGCGACGGGCCACTATGAATTCACCAATCTGCGAGGCGGTCGTTATCGGCTCAAGTTCACACAGCTGCCGGCCCACCACCTCCTGACGGGGCGGGCGGCAGGGACCGACCCCGCGCTGGATTCGGACCCCGATCCTGCGACGGGACGGACCCCGGTCTTCGCGCTGGCCCAAGGCGCGCCCAATTTGGTGCCGGTTACGGGGACGAATGCTGCGTCTATCGACTTCGAGGATCGGACTCTGAACGCTGGGCTGGTAACGAGGTATTCAATTGGGGCCAGAGTCTGGTTCGACAACACCGGGGATGGGGTGCTCGGTCCCAGTGATGGCGGAGTGGCGGGAGTCACCGTGCAGCTCTTAGGCAGCGAGTCAGAGGAGGTCCTGGCCACTGAAGTGACCTCCGCAACTGGCCAGTACTCCTTCAACGGGCTGCCGGCCGGCAGCTACCGGATCCGATTCAGCAAGGTGCCCCGAGGGCTGACGTTCACCCGTCCCGACGCCGGCGATCCAGCCATCGACTCCGATGCCGATCAAGTCGGAATGAGTGGAGTCTTCACGGTGGGAAGCGAGACTCCGGCTGATCTCAGCATCGATGCAGGCCTCACCTCGCCAGCCAATTATCCTGGCGCGCCAGGCGTCAGCGGGCGTCCGGTTAGTGCAGCGCAGTCGACGGCTGGCGGCGTCGCCCGGCAGATCGCGGTGGTCGGGCTCGTGCTCGCAGTGGCTAGCACCAGCTGCCTGCTCGTCGCTCGTCGTCGCCGCAAGGTTTGATCGTCCGACTGCAGATCGTCCCTAGGGCGCCGGGAGTTCTCCGTAAACCGTCAGGTCATTGATCACCTCCTGCACTCGACCGGTGCCGAGGCGGCGCACCCTGCGGCGTACCCGGGACTGCGTCGTCGGGTCCCAGCCTGACATTGCTGCGCCGCTTCGATGATCGTCGAGTCGCATCAGTGCTGCTGCATCATCGAGGTTCGCGCCCGCGACCAGGGCTTCAACTACCAGCAGCAGCGACAGCCACTCGCCGTTGCGAGCACTGGTGATCTTGAATGGCAGGTCGGCCTCGATCAAGATCGAGAGCTGTTCGACGACTTGGTGCGGCTCGGCATGGCCGGCAGCAATCTTGCCGTAGAGGCCGGCTGCTTCGATCAGCTCGACAGCGGCGTTCCAGCCTGGTGCGTATGGCAGCTCGATGAAGACGGTGACCTCTTGCGCGAGCTCGCCAGCGGCCGAGACCACCCGCGCCGCGCTACCGGCGAGATCATCGAGATCACGGAGAGTCGGCTCAACCGCCACAATGTGGAGGCGTGGTACGTCGTGACGTGCCAATGCGAGCAGCCCGCCGGCGCCGCCGCTGGTGATCACGCTGACGGGGAGGCTGGGACCGGGTGGGATTTGCCGAGCAATATCGGCAAGCCGACGATCTGGCACGACCAATGCTGCGAGCAGACTCCGGTACGCCTTGCGCAACTCGCCGTGGCGTGCGAGCAGCGCCGGAATCGCGGTCTCCGGTAGCTGGACCAGAGTCTCGTCGTCAAGTAGGCCGTCGAACAGCTCCATGGCGTGCAGACTACGCAGGCTCGGCCTTGCGAATAATCTGGCCGGGTGAGCCGGTTTCCGCCACGCGAGGTCGCCGAGGCACTCGCAAGAGTGCGCGCGATCTGCCTGACGTTGCCAGAGACATCGGAACGCCTTAGCCACGGCGGCCCTGCGTTCTTCGTCCGGAACAAGAAGTGCTTCGTGATGTTTCTCGCCGACCACCACGTCGACGGGCGGTTAGCAATCTGGTGCGCTGCGCCTGACGGTGTCCAGGCGGATCTCGTCGAGACAGATCCGGAACGCTTCTTCCGGCCGCCCTACGTCGGTCATCTCGGCTGGCTCGGCGTTCAGCTTCCGGGAATCCAGGATGCCGAGCTCCGCGCAATCTGCCAGGAAGCCTTTAGCACGGTCGCGCCGGCGAGTGTGCTCAAGATGCTGCGGGCTGACTAGCCTTGCTGATTGAGCTTCGACTCCTTGATCACCACTCCGGCATTGGCCAGCTCAGCAGCAATCTCAGCAACCCGATCCGGAGCGACTGCGGCTGTCAGATCAAGCAAGACAGTCGTCTCGAAGCCCTCGCGCACTGCATCAAGTGCTGTGGCGTGTACGCAGTAATCAGTCGCGATCCCGCATATGTCAAGCTGGTAGACTCCTCGGG
>JBKOZG010000336.1:0-4529 GCA_046725775.1 Actinomycetota bacterium
GCCATGATCACTGCTGAGGAGCCGATCGATCCGGCTGACAGCAGCGGCTCCACCAGCTACGCCCAGCGAGCCACCCTCGCAGAAGTCTCGCTGCGGGTCGGCAACGATCAATGCTCGTGTCATATCACGGCTCCCTGGTGGACCCAGCGACCGCCTCACCCACGCTGCTTGCTGCGCCCGATTCGACGCTGGGCCTGTTGTCGTAAAGACTCCTTGCAGCCTCGCCCTGGCCGGCAAAGAGCGTTTCAATGACCGGTTCGCCTCGGGACATTCCGAGCGCCTCAAGCGGAAGCTCAGCGCGGGAGCGCAGGTGACGCTGACGCATGGTCTCCAGCGGTTCGTCGCCAACAATCTTTCCTGCGTCTACGAGCTGGACCAGCAGCGGGCGGTCGTTGCCATCACCGGTCGGAGGATCACCGACGCCGATGATCTCTGCTTGGGCCGTACCCTCCTCTGATAGCCGTCGGAGGGCGTACTTGCGACCCCCTACGGAGATCTTGTTCACACTCTTCTTGGCCACTGCCACCATTGGTGCGTCAGTGTCATCCGAATCGGCTCGGGCCACCAGCTTGTAGACGAACTCGCAAGTGGGGTGGCCGCTGCCGGTGACCAATGCCGTGCCGACGCCGTAGCCGTCGACCGGTGCTCCAGAGAGGGCAGCGATGCTGAACTCGTCGAGGTCACTGGTCACAATGATCTTGGTTTTGGTTGCTCCGAGGGAGTCGAGCAACTCGCGCACTTGGACTGCCAGCAGCCCCAAGTCGCCAGAGTCGAGCCGGACGGCCCCCAGCCGGCCCTCGGTGAGCTCCACGCCGATCTTGACAGCCTCGAAAACGTCGTATGTGTCCACAAGCAAGGTGGTTTGCTCGCCGAGTTCCGCGATCTGCGCCGCGAACGCTTCCCGCTCGGTTGCGTGTAGCAGGGTGAAGGAGTGCGCCGACGTACCGCGTGTCGGCACCCGGTAGCACCGTCCCGCCTCGAGGTTGGAGGTCGACGAAAAACCGGCTATGTACGCGGCCCGAGCGGCGGCCACAGCCGAAAGCTCATGTGTTCGGCGGGAACCCATTTCGATGATGGGCCGATCGCCGGCCACGGCCGTCATTCTGGAGGCGGCAGAGGCAATTGCTGAGTCGTGGTTGTAGATGCTGAGCAGCAGGGTCTCCAGAACGACGGCCTCGCTGAATGTGCTCTCCACGATGACTAGCGGCGAACCGGGGAAGTAGACCTCGCCCTCTGGATATCCCCAAATGTCACCGGAGAACGTGTAGTCAGCCAGCCAGTCGGCCATGCCTTGATCCACAACCTCGCGGTCGCGCAGGAACCGAAGTGATTCCTCGTCGAAGCGGAAGTGGCGCAGGGCTCGCAGCGCCCTCCCCACTCCGGCGACCACCCCATATCGGCGGCCCTCAGGCAACCGACGAGCGAAGAGCTCGAAAACGCACGGTCGGTCCGCGGTACCGGCCCGCCGCGCACCGCGAACCATCGTCAGCTCGTAGTGGTCGGTCAGCAGGGCGGTGGTCGGAACCTCGCTCCGTCCCCAACCCGTCGGCACAGCCGGAGCTGCCTCCGTGGCGGTCACAGCGTCAGCCTAGTCAGCTGGGTGGGACGTGAGTAAGGAGCGCTATGCGCGAACTCTCGGAGTCATTGCAAGAATGGTTCTTATGCCTGACTCCGACGGGGAGAGCGTGACGCCAGCAGGCGGAACCGCAGTCGCCGAGCGCCCAGTTGAAGAGATTCTGGCGCAAACACCATGGGTGACCATCGTCTGGGACGACCCAGTCAATCTCATGTCATACGTGACCCACGTGTTTGTCACCTATTTCCACTACACCAAGTCCAAGGCCGAAAAACTGATGCTCCAAGTGCACACCACGGGCAAGTCGATCGTCTCAAGCGGCACGCGCGAGGCAATGGAGCGCGATGTCACCGCGATGCACGAATACGGCCTGTGGGCGACCCTCGACAAGTCGGACAAGTGAGCCCCCTTGGATTGCCTCGCCCGCCAAGCTCGCTCGGGGCGGATCGCGCTGTGAAGCCGCTGGCTTCCTCACTCGATCGCCGACGAAAAGCGTGTCGGCTCGCTCGCTCGTCCAGGACAGCGGCGGGCGATCCGAGTTTCAGCTGTGTGAGATGCGTAGCGCGATGAAGAAATTCCATCGCAGGCGAGGCATGATCGTCACCCAGCTCAGCGCATATGAGGTTGAACTGCTGGCATCCTTGATCATGCAGCTGGTCGAGCTGATCTCCGACGGTGAGCCCGAGGGATTTGCAGACAAATCCGAGGCGGGGGATCCCTTTGAGGAGATCGTGAAGGATCTCGAGGGCGAGCCCGACGAACCGGGACCATTAGAGGACCCGGTGCTCAAGCGGCTGTTCCCTGACGCATACCCTGATGATTCCGGGGCCTCTGCAGACTTCCGGCGCTTCACCGAGCGCGACCTCAAGGCGGCAAAGGTGGCCGAGGCGCGTGTAGTCCTCAACAGACTTGCGACAACCGAACTGGGCGCTCGCGATCTCAAGATCCCAAGCGAGGAGGTCGAGAGCTGGCTGCGTACCTTGACAAATGTG
This sequence comes from Actinomycetota bacterium, assembly GCA_046725775.1. Taxonomy (GTDB): domain Bacteria; phylum Actinomycetota; class Actinomycetes; order Propionibacteriales; family Propionibacteriaceae; genus Microlunatus. Next base: position 2,569 of record JBKOZG010000336.1, read on the forward strand.
CGGCTCGCCGTGGCGACTCGGCTTGGCATCAAAGATGCAGCCGCTGCCGATGAGTTGGCAGCGCTTCCGGACGAGGATCCGCGAAGTTTCATGGTGAGTGTCTACGACTGGCTGGGCTTCGCGCAGGAAACGCTCATCAACGCACTCTGACGGGAACCTGAAAGGCGGCGGGAGATGGCGAAATACGCGGTGAATCAGGCCGCGGTCGAGAACTGCCGCCGACTGATCGACGCCAGGCAGTATGTGCTGAACAGCGATTGGGGCGAGGTGCAGCCACGCGCCGATACCCAGAACGCCTTTCTCGAGCGACATTCCTGGGCGGAGTATGCGGCCTGGCATCTCGGGCTCACCGAAGGTGTATCTGAGGAGACCAAGGCCCGCTACGCGTTCGTATACGGCGACTTTCGCCGCGTGCACCGTACCGCCCTGATTGCTTGCGTCTACCGCGCATCGGAATGGCGGCACAAGGAGGTCGAGCTCGCGGCGCACGATCTCCTGCAGCATCTGGACGCCACCTCGGGCTGACCTTCGGTGACGGGCTGCGGACGCAGGACGATGAAATTCACTCAGTCACTCCGCAGCGGAAGCTGAAATCCACACCCTCACTGGGTATCTCGAAGCGTCCCCCGGTACCGATGATCAAGGTGTCATCGAGGCTGGCTTCTTCAGGCATCGCGCCATGCAGCACCAGAACGAAACGCTCGCGCGCGAATTCCGGATAGCCATCGCCACTTACCTCGGCGCTGAGTGTCAGCTCGGCCCCGGCCCGCACAACGGTGAAGGTGGTCCGATACCGAGCGCCATGCAAGGCTGCGAAAGTCAGACCGTCGTCCTCCTGCAGCATCGATCGATGCACACCATCCGACGCTGGCACGAACAGGTGCAACTCGATGACAAGAGGCTGATAGCCGTTGGTGGAAGCCGGCGCCTCTGGCCACATTGGAATCACGGCTCCACCACGCGCGTAGATCGGAATCCGGTCCATGGGCGTGGCAACCGTGAGGAATCGGCCGCCTCCGATCAGTTCGCCGGTGTGCCAGTCGTACCAGTCACCCGCGGGCAGGTAGACCTGGCGAGCGGTGATTCCCGGTCCGACGACCGGTGCCACCAGCAGGTCGGGTCCCAAGAGGTACTGATCATCGATGTCACGGACCGTGGCGTCGTATTGATAGTCAAAGATCAGCGGCCGCTGCACCGGTTCGCCGGTGTCCGAAGCCCTGAGGAAGCAGGCATACAGGTAGGGCAGCAAGCGATACCGGAGCTTGATCGCGGTGCGGACGAGATCTTGAATCACATCGCCGAACGCCCAGGCGTATTGGTCGACGTTGCCGATCTCGGAGTGGTTTCGGCAGAACGGGGTCAATGTGCCGTACTGCATCCAGCGCAAGAAGAGCTCTGCATTCGAATTGCCCTGAAATCCACCGATGTCGGCTCCCACGAACGCCTGCCCCGAGATTCCGAAGCCCGATCCCATCGCGATACTCAGCCACAGGTGATCCCAGCGGGACTGGTTGTCGCCCATCCAGTTGGCGGCGTAGCGCTGAATGCCGGCAAAGCCCGCGCGAGAGAGCACGAAGGTGCGCCGCTCGGGCATCGCGTCCAGCAGCCCGGCTGTGGTCCCCATTGCCATCAGCAGCGCGTACTGGTTGTGGTAGCGCTCGTGCGAGTACTCCCCGCGACCGAACCGCATGGGCTTGGCGTCGATGTTTCCGGTGGATGGCTCATTCATGTCGTTCCAGATGCCTGCCAGGCCTGAAAGCACATGTGCGGCATTGAGTTCACCCCACCAAGTGCGCGCCTCCTCGGTAACGAAGTCGGGAAAGGCAGTGTTTCCCGGCCAGACCTGGCCGATGTAAAGATCGTCTCCCTCGGTGCGGCAGAGCACGTCGCGCTCGACGGCCTGATCGAAGACCCAGTAGCCAGGATCGAACTTCACACCTGGGTCGATGATCGTGATCACC
>JBKOZG010000318.1:0-6002 GCA_046725775.1 Actinomycetota bacterium
GCCCTGTCCGTCCGTGCCATGGCGCCATCTTAAGAACCCGACACCGGCGACCTTGGCCAGCTGGAACAGGTGCTCCCGTCCGGGCAGCCCCACCGCTCAGCGCGGTGCACTCCATCACTTGCCCATGCCCGGCACCGGACCGTCGGTCGACCCGACGGCCCTGACACACATCGCCGCCGCCGTCCGCGGCCGCATGCGGATCGCTGTTCGGCGCATCCTACCGTGAAGATCGCCTCTGACGACGACGGCGGAAAGCAGTCAGTTCAGCTCGAGCCTGGACTGAAGAGCTGGTTTACCTGCGCGGCGAACGGCACGCAGGACGGCCCGGCAGACCGACGGCTATTGAGAAGTTCCGTCGTCGTGCGGCGGGTCCGAGGCGGGTTTGCACCGCTCCGCTCGTCGTGAGCGGCAGTGGCTTGTTGCCGGATGCTTGCTGAGGTCCCGATCGAGTCGTACCCGCGTATGGCCAACCGCTCGGGCCAGCGCTAGCCGGCAGCGATCGAACCGGCGAACACCGCACGATCGTGCTTCCAGTTGTCGATTCCGAGGTCGAGCACGACGTCGTCGCGCGCATCGGACGGCAGCACGAACCCGAGCGTGTAGGGGTGCGAGACCTCACCTGGGTCAACAAACTGCACGGTCGCGTGATCGGCGTGCCCAGCTGTGGCCACGTAAGTGGCCGCGGAAGTCATGTCGGGGCCGTAGCGGAGCCGGGCGGTCAGGGCAATCCTCACCATGTGGTTTGATCCGTTGCGCACGACAATCGTGAGCTCCCTGCACGAATCGCCTACGCGTGCGGCCGGGGCGTCCACCAGAATCGAATCCAGGAGCCTTCCGTGATTGACCTCGACGACCTCGACCGCCAGCCCATCGACCCAGCGGTAGCTCTCCGTGAACGTCGCCGGTCGTCTGCTCACTACTGTGGAGCGAGCGGCCGGGATAGGGGTAGACCCTGGTGCAAATCAAGATCCAGAATCCGATGATCATCATCACCTCCGCTCATGTACCTCGAACCAGGCTGCTATGCACAAGACCCGGCTGGGTATCGGCAGATCTGCCCAGATTGGTCGGTCGTCGGACCTAGAGCAGATTGAGGAGGCTGGCTTCGTGTGCTGCCGCTGCTCGCGTCGAGACACCCAGTTCGCGAATAGGGCGCGCACGTGGGCATGCACGGTGCGCGGGCTGACGACCAGGCGCCGAGCTATGTCGTCATTGCTCAATCCGATCGCCACAAGCCGCAGCACGTCACCTCGCGCTCGGTCAGGCCGGCCGCCGCACGCTCAGCGCCTCGGCTAGCTCCGCGAGTGCGTGGTCGGCTGCTCGCATCGCGTGCTCGGACGTCCAGCGCCCCCTGTCCGATAGCCGGTATCCCACTCGGTCTTACCGAGCTGTCGTCGAGAGCGAGTGATCCCGCGGTCGAAGATCGGTACGAGGTTCTCCGGGTCCAAAACAGTGAGCTAGGCGGGGAGACCGATCAGCTGTCGGACGGCGGCTGCGCCCTCGACGTGTACGGGATGCGTCGGTCGCACCAGGTCGTCGGGTCGCAGAAGGAGTTGCTGCGTAACCGCGAGCTCACCCTCGCGGCGCTGCCGGCGGATCTGGCCGTTGTCGACGTAGCCGAGCTTGCGACTCACCGCCAGCGACGCGGGGTTGTCGAGGAACGCGGCCGATGTGATTTCTTCGGCACCTAGGTGATCGAACAACGTTACGCAGATCGCCTGCCGCATCAGCGTTCCGATGCCGCGACCCTGGTACGGACGGCCTAGCCAGGAGCCGGTCTCACCGGTACCGGTCACCAGAAAGTCGCGGGTATGGAATCCCTGACAGCCGACGACGACGCCCTCGTGGCGGACGAGGAGATCGAGGGTCCACGCCTTTGGACTGAACTCGGCGCGGGTCCGCCAGTAGTAGGCGGCCATCTCGTGACCGAGGTCGGTCGCCGTGGACCATGGGGTCGCAAAAGGCATCGCGCCCGGCTCGTGGATTCCATCCGAAGCCAGGTCGACGAGAAGCGGGATGTCGTCGTCGCGAATCGCCGACAATTCGACAGGTCCGGCCTCGACCCGAAGCCCGAATACCGGGCCAGATCTCCTCGAGCGTCGCCATCGGCCAAGTCTCCTGATCAACCGCCGCGGCCCGCAGCCAGGTATCGCCCCCGAGAAACGAGCTTGCATCTCACGTTTACGAGAGGCCTTTTACCGTCGCAGTCATGACAGAGATCCGGATCGCCGAACTCGCCGCCTCGACCGGGCTGACCGTGCGGACCCTGCGCTACCGCAAGGAACTGGAGCTGCTGATGCCTGACCGCAGTACGGGCGGCAATCGCATGCGCCGAGATGCTCGCGCTCGAGGTCCAGACCCCTACTTGTGGATGGTTATTGTCGGGTCGCCGCCGCGCAGCAGGCTGGCCGCAAGACCTTCCGAGCCGCGGTGCGAGTCGGCACGAAAGCATAGGCACTCCGGTCGCCGTCGATGTCGCACAGGCCGAAGCGGGTGTGTCGGCTGAGCAGGCACGAGATGCTATTCGGCGCTACAGCGGGCGCAGAACAAGCACAAGCGCGCGAGCAACTGACTCGACGGCACCCACGATGGCCGTCTCAATAACCCTTCCGCAACTGACCGAGCCAAGTGTCCGCAATGCCGGTCGGCTTACGAGCGGTGAGCGGTTGCCCTTGGGGGACGTTGTCACTCGGCGGACGGTCGGATCGTTGTAGGTCTGAATTGATTTCGCTTCGACCCCCGTGCAGGCCAGAATCGGTACGTGGCGATGATGATCTTGCTGGTGGGCCCTCCGGGATCTGGTAAGACCACGGTCGCCACGAAGCTTGCGAGGGAACAGAACGCACTGCGCCTGACGCCGGACGAGTGGATGATCGCGTTGTTTGGTGAAGCAGAGGCGGAGGGTAAGCAGGAAGTACTCGAAGGTTTGATGATCAGCCGCGCTCTTCAGCTTCTCAGAATAAAGATCAATGTGGTGCTCGACTTCGGGTGCTGGGCGAGACGAACGCCGCCGCATTGCAGTGGCTGACCGAGGGGGAAGAAGCAACGTTCCGGCTGGTTTACGTTCCTGTCGATCGGGCCACGCAGCCTGAGAGGATCGAGCGCCGCTGGACCGACCGCCCACATGAGACATTCGCTATGACATCGGCCGACGTGGACCGCTGGCGTGCGATGTTCGAGGTTCCGAGCGCAGCGAACTCGAAGGTTCGAGTCCACCGACACCACCGTCCTCCTGGTCCAGCTGGCTTGACTGGGCTCAGAACCGCTGGCCATCCCCAGAACACCGTGAGGTGGGCGCTGGGGCGATCGAGCTCTCCGGCGGGGTGGGATCTCAGATGATGATGCAGACAGACAGAGCAAGCCAGGGCATGGATCTTGGTGAGGTGCTGGGGGTGCTGGGGGACTTGGCCAACGCCGGTTGCGCCGTTTGGGTCGCTGGCGGTTGGGGTGTCGATGCATTGGTTGGTCGGCAGACGCGACTGCACCGTGATCTTGACCTGGCGTTAAACGCCCGAGATGAGCCTGTGGCGCTGCGCGCTCTGGAGCGCCGAGGCTACCGCGTGGAGACTGACTGGCGACCGGTTCGTGTCGAACTGATCGCTGAGGGGCGCGGTTGGGTCGACGTTCACCCGGTCGTCTTCGACGCAACCGGGCACGGCCGCCAAGCCGACCTGGGCGGCGGTCAGTTCGACTATCCGCCAGACGCCCTCGACCTGGGTTCTCTTGGCGGTGTGCGCGTGCCCTGCTTGTCCCGCGATCAGCAGCTGCTCTTCCATACCGGCTACGAACCTCGCGCTATCGACTTGTTTGATCTCGCCCTGCTTGAGCACCTCCTTCGCGGCTGAGAGCTCGCGTTTTGGCCAGCGATTTCCGGTATATGTTCGGCTCACGGTGCGGGTGCTTCTCACCTTGAGGTTGTCGAGAGCGATTGAATAGCCGAGTGGGGGAGAGCGACGGCCGTCGCTTGGAGGGCGGGCTCGATCAGGGCGCCGTCCGCCGCGGTGGGGTTGTCTACCACCGGAGCGGGCCGTGGACGCCCGCGGTGCGCCACTTGCTGAACTACCTCGCCGATCAGGGGTTTTGGGGGCACCGCGTCCGGTTCCCTCGGGCTCCGAGCATGCGGATGCGATCGCCTATCTGGACGGGCTGACCGTCGGTGCCAGCGTCCTTGGCCGGCCTGGGTGTACACCGACGAGGCGCTGGGTCAGGTAGGTCGCTGGCTACGCGACTACCACCAGGCGGTAGCTAACTATCACCCGCCACCGCGCGCGGCGTGGCGGGAGAGCCATGCTCAGTACGGTCCCGAGGTCGTGGTCGCCCACAACGACGCTGCGCCTACAACGCGGTCTGGAAAGACGGCAAGCTCGTCGGCTTCATCGACTGGAACATGGCTGGGCCTCGGCGGCGAGAGGACGACTTGGCTTGGACTGCGTTTTCGTGGGTGCCGCTGCACGCACGGCACGGCGTGGCGGCCGAAGGTTTCACCGAGTTGGCCGGCGTCGTACCAGGCCCAGCGCCTTCCTCGACAGCTACGGCAAAATACTCACACCCGATGAGGTGATCGCCCGCGTTCGTCTGCTCATCGATGATCAGATCCAGCTGATGCGTCAGAACGCGTCGGCCGGCGACGCGACTTACCAGCGGATGTTGGAGCACGACAGAGCGCACGACCTCGAATTGCGTGGCGAGAACTTCACGAGGTCTAGCAGGCCTCGCTAGAGCTTGGTCATGGTCCGGGCCTGGTCGCGCGGAGCTGGGACCAGCCGTGCCCTTAGAGCGCGAAATATACGACTGCGGACGCGACGGGTTAGTCCTGACGCTCAGACGGTTGGCCAGCCGGGGTGGCGTACGGCCACGAGATGGTCAGCCGGAGCGGCTCGGGCTCCGTTGGCAAGTTGTGCCAGGTCTCCCGCGGTGGCCCGACCGGCACCCGTCCGGCGTCGGTGATCCAACGGTGGAGCTCATCGTAGAGCCCAAGGATTTCCGGGAAGGAGGTCTCCGGTCCCTCCGCGAGTCTGTTAGCCATGATCCCGCCCGGCAGTCGGTAGCTTCGTACGTCATCGTTCGTGTCAGCAAGATCATCAACCGGTAAGACGATCTCCAGCGGACCGTCCGAGTCGGCGGTAATGGGGGCATGGAACACACCGAACGGGTCTCCGGTAACGGTTTGTCCGGCGGCGGCGGCCAGCTGGCGGAGCCGGCCCACGGCGGAAGTGATGATGTCGTCCATGTCCTCCGGGCGCATCCGTTTCATGACGCTCAGGACAGGGCGGTCGCCCTCGAGCGTTGTGCTGATGTGGGACATGTCTACCTCCTGGAGTAGGCGGAGTAGTGCCTGATGAAGCCCGGCTTGGACAGCCTCGCTGCGCCGCTCGAGTGCGACCGCCGTCTGCTCGATCTGCCGCAGAGCCGACTCCGGATCGGTGCCGATGATCCGGCGGATCTGCTCGAGCGAGAGGTCTGCAGAGCGCAGCAGGCTGATCAACCATCCGGTCGTAACCTGCTCAGGAGCGAGTAGCAGTAGCCGTTGATCGGATCTACAAAGTGTGGCGGCAGAAGCCCACGCTCGGCGTAAATTCGCAGCGCCTTTGCGGAGAGCAAAGTCTGCCCGCCGAACTGGCCCGCAGTCATCAGCCCCATTCGGTGTGGATCATCGCCGTAGGCCATGGTGACTACCCTCAGGCTCGCCCTTGGGGCGAGGTCAAGTCCCGGCTCCCGCTTGCGGGCGCTCGACGTGCCTGTATCGGTCGCCTGCAGGGATTCTCCATCTGCTCCATAGCGCTGGATCGTTTGATCACGAGGCAGCGCCCACCACCTTGTTTTCGAGCTGATTTGGCCCCAAGGCACCCCGCAAATGATCAAGATTTGATGGCCTGCTCGGGTGCAGCCTGTACGACCAGGTCGTACGGAGACGTCGCAAGCAAATCATGCTAGTCGTCGCGACGCGGGCGGCGCGACATGGCGGCGCACATCCTCGCGGAACCGTCTAGCCCGAGGTCGGC
>JBKOZG010000365.1:0-4124 GCA_046725775.1 Actinomycetota bacterium
CCCCTAGGGTTGACGAGGACCTTTTAAGCACGGGCCGGGACAAGGACGCCCATCGCCAGCTTGAACGCATGTGAGAGGAGGGGTTCGATGCACAGCTTTGGGACGAGTGATGTACGCACTGCCCAGCTGACAATGCCTGAACTCAACCTGTCCTCGCGTGAGCTCATGCCGCCCGCGACGGCCGTTGCGCAAATTTCCCTCAATGGCTCCGGACAGGCCCATCATCTCCTCCAGCCGGTAAGGAATTGGATGAGCTGGTGCCGCAGGGGAGAAGTCTGCCTTCGGAGCAGCGCTGCGGCAGCCGATGTACAAGGCGCGCGTGTCGCCGGATTCGGCGGTTACGACGTCACCGATACCAAGTTCTCGATCCGTTTGGGGCCACCTTCCTGTAGTCCGCCGGTGTAATTCACACCGCCGCCTCCAGGGCCGTGACTCCCAGACATCCGGGACTCACGGCCTTCGTGTTTCCCGGCCAGATTTGAGGAGCCCGCATATCAGGGCACCTCATGATCAGAAAAGTAGGCCGACATGTATGACACAGGAGGTGGCCCGATGGTCGTTCCCCGCGGCACCATCGAGTTGCCCTGTCGATTAGTGGATCCGGATCTGTTCTTCGCAGAAGCACCTGCCGATGTCGAGGAGGCAAAGGCGCTGTGCTTGGATTGCCCGGTTCGGGAGGCGTGTCTGGCGGGCGCGCTGAGTCGGCGGGAGCCGTGGGGCGTCTGGGGCGGAGAGTTGTTCATCGCGGGCGTGATTGTGCCCCGCAAGAGACCGAGAGGCCGTCCCCGGAAGTATCCGGTCGTCGAGCCGTTTGCCTCGGCGGCGAAGGACGAGGCCGCAGCATGACTCATGACGGGATGTGCCGACACAATAAAGATTACGGCGATTCTCCCGTACCCCGCTGCGGTGTGCCGATAGCATCATCCCTGCTTGTGAGCTGCTCGCATGCCGACGCTCGCAGCTAAAGACGGCTTGCATCAGCAGCACGCGGCACAGCTTCGAGGCTCCCCTTCGGGTCGAGAGTGGAGTCCTGGCCTCCCCAGCCAAGTGCGTGCCCGCGACCCAGCCCCGCTGTGCCGCGCGTTGCTGATGCAATCTTCATCGCTGCGAGCCTCGGGATCGCGCGAGCAGCTCACAGGAATTAGGCGTCCTTCAGTCCTCGGCGTAGCCGGGAAGAAACTCGTTCAGCACCTCACCAAAGGCTGCTCTCGCGTTCAATTGGGAGAGGACAGCCAACCCGCCCAGCCATACCCGATGGATCAGCAGATAGCTGGGTGGCAGGTTCAGCTTCATTGCGACTCCGCCCGAAGCATGCGGATCGCGAACCCTCATGAACTGTTCACGCATCCAGTTGCGATTGAACTGGAACTCTGGCACGGCGGCCGGCTCTACAAACGGGCTTAAGTAATCGAGCAGATCCTCCGCATCGATGTCGGAGGCAACAAAACCTTCCTGGTGCAACCCTTCGGCTACCTGATGTGCGTCGCCCTTTTGGGCAATCCGCAGGATCCGGCCCATGGCTGGGGGTAGACCATCCGGCAGGCGCGCCACCAGGCCGAAGTCGACTACTCCGAGCCGGCCGTCCTCCATGAGCTTGAAGTTGCCTGGGTGAGGATCTGCATGCAGCAAACCGACGACGCTTGGCCCAGCGAAGAGAAATCGTACGTACTGCAAAGCAGCCGTGTTGCACTCATCGTCGGGAAGATTTGCGGCTGACGACAGCGGCGCACCTTCGACCCACTCGCTCACCATCACCCGCGGCGTACTTGCCAGCACCGGCGGTACGCAAAACTCCTCGCTGTCAGCGAAGCCGACTGCGGCCTGGTGTTGGGAGTCAGCCTCAAGGGTGTAGTCGAGTTCCTCGGTGACCCGGGCGGTCAGCTCATCTACCAGTGCGCTGACGTCCATGCCACCAGCAAGCGGGGCGAAGACCTTGGACAACCGCCCGATCTGCCGCAAGTCTGAGCGCAACGCCTCATCGGCACCTGGGTACTGCACCTTGACAGCGACCGTACGCCCATCCGACCACGTGGCCTGGTGCACCTGACCGATGGATGCAGCCGCCGCCGGCAGCGGATCGAAGTCGTTGAAGGACTTGCGCCACCGTGGGCCGAGCTCTCGAGCCAACACGGCATGAACTCTTGATGTTGGCATCGGAGGCGCCGCGTCTTGCAGCCGGGCAAGGTGGACACGATATGGCGCGGCCACATCTTCCGGCAGCACCGACTCGAAGAGGCTCAGCGCCTGCCCAAACTTCATGGCGCCGCCTTTGAGCTCTCCGAGCACCCGGAAGAGCTGCTCAGCAGCACGCTGCTGCAGCTGCTCACTCACCTCATCTGCAGGTGCCCCGCCCAATCGCCTCCCCAGCCCAAGCGTCGCGCGGCCAGCGAATCCGAGAGGTAGCGAGGCTAATCTTGCCCCCCGGCGGAATGCGGAACGAGCCAGCGAATTGCCATCGATTTCAGCCGCCAGATGCCGCTCCGCGCCATTGGTTTGACTGGCGGACTGGTCGTTCATGGCCCCCATTCTGTCTGGCTGAGCCAACTGCAACCGCACCTGGGATGAGCGGCCCAACGACGCAGCCGCGTCACGAAATCGGGCCAGCTGAGCTCCAGTGTTGCGCCGGCGGACTCCGGCAGCTCCCCGTAGAGGAATGCTAGTGCCTGCGCCGCGGCAATCGAAGCCGCCCAGGCGATCAGGGCTGGTGGCGACTCGATGCGCAGTCGGGACAGCTGTGTGAGTACCACTGGCCAGTGTGGATCGGCATCGCTCCGAGCCAGGTCTGCACAGCGCAGGCAGGAGGTCCGGCCGGCAAGAACCAGAGGTCCGACGCTCACTCCATTGCCCCAAGAGCGCGCCACCAGATGTGGTTGGTCGATTTGCAGCAGATGATCGGTGATAGCTCGATCAAGCTCAGGGCGGTCACAGGCCACGATGGTGAGGTCCGGTGGGGCCGCATCAGGTTTGGACCAATGAGTCAAGGTGCCAATGGTGGTGTCCGCCTCTGCGAAGGCGGAGCGTAGGGCCTCAGCCTGCGAGGTCAGCAAACCTGCGGAGGGGTACAGGGCTAGGTCCGGCGGTTCGTTGTCGTAGACGTACAAGGTCCCAACCCCACTGGCGACGAGCACACGGGCGATTTGATGGCCCACCGGCCCCGCACCGATCAGGCGCAAGCGCAACCGAGCCAAGGCGTCGCGGTACTGCGCCGCGCTACGGTCGGTCAGCAATCCTGCCGCGTTCAGAGCGTCGAGCGCCCAGGTCAGCTGGGGCGTGCGGACTCCTGCGGCTCCAGCCGCACGCCGGACAGCACTTGTTCGCTGCCTGCCGTCCAGGAGAGTGAGCAGCGCGCCGAAGCCTGCCCCGCGGAAGACCAGCGCGTTGTCGGGATGGATCCCAACTTGGATTTCGTCGGGCGAGCGCTGAATGACCGGCGCGTACGGCACGAGCTGCGGATGCTCAAGCGGCGGCTGGGACGTGGCTTCGGACCTCGACGAACTCACCGCGCCAGTCTCCGGCCGGCTGGTGGTGCCGCACCCACTATCCACAGCCGAATACGTGCCGAGTGTCCGCTCGCTCCTCCTCACCGCGGCGGCGCGCGAAAACGAGCGCTCGCAGCTCGGGTTAGACATACATCAGGGACGGCCGCCGACGACCGTCCCTTAGTAGGTTGCTCTGGGTTGCTGCGTTATGCCCTGCCGAGGATGCGGTTGAGGTTCGTACCACACACCGGGCACTTGGCCTTGGCCATCCGAGTGCCCTTCTCGTTGACGTGCACCTCGCCCGAGGCCTCCCGCTTCGCCTTACATTTCACGCAGTAGAACTCGCCGCTGTACATCTCCGCCATGACTTCTCCTTGCTCGATGTTCGTCCGCACGCTGGTCACAGGTGCGGGACCTCGCGATGCGCCATTGACCGCTCTTACAGTCCACTTGACCCGGGCAACCGTCACCTCGACAGACGCCATACCGCTTGGCCGTCCGTAACTCTACGCGAGCGGGGGTTGAGGCTGGCGGAGCATGCAAGAAAAGGACGAAACCTCCAGGGACATCGGGATCGCTAGCCTTCCCCTGCGAGCGTGCCGACCATCTGGAGGTTTCGTGCTCGGAACGCTATAGGCAGTCCTG